>JBOHWM010000341.1:0-6349 GCA_050736555.1 Binataceae bacterium (SeqCode) | reverse complement strand
CGCGCGCATTCAGGCGTCCCCAAATCTGAGCGACTCGTTCGTCAATTCGCAAGACGCGGTCGCCGAAGGAGCCGAGGATTTCTTCGAGCCAGTTTTCGAGAGTTGCCGCATGCCGCACGTTCCGTGGCTTCAGCCGCTCGATACCTTGCCGTATCTCGCCGACGACAAGCACGCTCAGGAAAAGTTCGTCGTCGCGGACAGCACGATACCAGGCGGCCACGTTGGGATCACAGCGCCGGCCTTTTCGCACCTCCGAAATGATGTCCGTGTCGATCAGGTACATTCGAAGTCGATGACTCTTCCAGTATCGCGCGACCGACGGATCTCGACACCTTCCAACGGCGCCGAGGCCAGCAATGTCTTGAAGCTCTTGCCGCCGGTGCGTAACCGCCGATATTCGTCCGCGGGAACAAGCACCGCAACGGGCTTGCCGTGACGTGTCACCGTCTGTGGTCCTTCCTTCAGCGTGCGCTCGACCATCTCGCTGAAGCGCGCCTTCGCCTCTTGGATTTGCCAGTTCATGTGTCGCTTCAGTCTAGTCAGACTAGTCCGCATTGCACAAGTGGATCGATTCAGTACAGAGGACTGATTTTGATTAATGCGCGAACTACGGAAATCCACTGGCAACACTCGGATCCAACGCGACATTTCGAGACTGGAGAGGGATACTGTGGCTCCGTGGCCATCGAGCTCAACGGCAAACCGATCAAAACTGCTCGGGGGCTGGGACGAGACCTGCCGCTGACCCAAAACCCGAAAAGCGAGCCACGGATAAGTTGAGTTGGGCGCGGCCGGCGTGTTCCTCTGGAGGCGATCGGGGAGGACACGGACGTGGCGAAGAAGGGACATTCGGAAAAGCAGATTCTGTGCGCGTTGCGGCAGGCGGAGAGCGGCGCCAGGGTGGCCGACATTTACCGCGAGCACGGCGTCAGCGAAGCGACGTTCTGCATCTGGAAGAAGAAGTATTCGGGGTTGGGCCTGAGCGAGTTGCGCGAGCTGCGGCAGTTGCGCGAGGAGAACGGCAAGCTCAAGCGGCTGGTGGCGGATCTCTCGCTGGACCGGCACATCCTGCAGAGATCGTGCAAAAAAAGCTGTAAGGCCTCACCATCGGCGCGAGTTGGGGCGCTGGTCGCAGACGGTATTTGCGCTCAGCACGCGGCGAGTGGCGGGGCTGATGATGATTAATCGCTCGACCATGGTTCACTAGAGTCGGCGCGGTCCACAGCACGCGCTGCGGGTGCGTATGCGCGAGCTGGCGGCGAGCCGGGTGCGGTTTGGTTATCGCCCCCGACGGTGCTGCTCCCCGGCGCGAGGGTTGGCTGGTGAACGCCAAACGCATCTATCGGCTCTAGAGCGAGGACGGCCTGGCGGTGCGGACCAAGGAGCGCAAGAAAATTGCACGGCGCGCACGCGTATCAGCGCAACGCGCGACCCGGCCGGCCTCAACCGGATCACGGCAGGCCGTTTTCTCTACTTCGACCTGGTATGCTTTTGCGGGGCAGGTCACTTCGTGGCGGACTCTACCTCAAACCTGTCGGGATGGCGGGGTGCAGGCCAACTGCGACCGGAACGCCTGAGTCATAATCGATCTGAAAGCCGTTTTTCTTCCAGCCACCGAAATTCTTCCAACCCGTGCCCTCGCATTGTGCGCATTCTGACTGGAAGCACTCGTAGCAGCCCACCCCGCAACAAACGACGTTCTGACTACAATCGCAGCGAACGGCTAGCCATTTCCGATAGATTCGCTTCGTTAGCTCTTTCACTGTGGAGAACTGCAGGTGTGGGACGTGATAATAGCGACCCTCATGATAAGTGTATGTCACGAGCATCCCGTTGTACTGGTCATTGACAACATGCAGGCCAATATCCGTTATCGGCCAGTCCATCAGGCGAGGGCAAACCAATGGTGTTGGTAAGGTGCTCCTGCGTTTTACCTTCAAATTAGGGCAATAATATACTTGACTCAGTAAGTGCCTGATGCTACAAAGATAGCATGAGCACGCAAGCAGCACCTACCACGCTACAGGACGCGATCCGCTACTTCTCCGATCTGGACCGCTGCACTCAGTTTCTAGCGGCCAAGCGCTGGCCGGATGGCGTGAAGTGCCCAACGTGCGGAAGTGATCAAGTCCGTTATCTGGCGACGCGGCGCGTCTGGGAATGCAAGACCAAACATCCCAAGCGCCAGTTTTCCGCCAAGGTCGGAACCATTTTCGAGGATTCGCCCATAGGCCTTGACAAATGGTTCGCGGCGGCGTGGCTCGTCGCCAACTGCAAGAACGGGATTAGCAGTTATGAGATTGCGCGCGATTTAGGCGTAACCCAGAAAACCGCGTGGTTCATGCTGCATCGTATCCGTCTTGCGATGCAGTCGGGGTCATTCGAAAAAAAATTCTTGGGCGAGGTAGAGGCCGATGAAACTTTTATCGGCGGCCTCGCCCGAAACATGCATAAGGACAAGCGGGCGGAAAAAATCAAAGGGACAGGCGGAGCCGGTAAAGCTATCGTCATGGGATTGCTGGATCGCGAAACCGGCCATGTTCGTATCAAGCACGTTGAGGACCGCCAGCGTCATACGCTCCAGAAGGAGATTCGGGAAAATATCGCGGAGGGCTCGGAAGTATTCACGGATGCGTGGACCGGATACGACGGCCTAGATCGTGAATTTACTCATGGGTTTGTCGATCATGCCGAGCGTTACGTGAACGGGCGGATTCATACGAACGGTCTTGAAAACTTCTGGAGTTTGTTGAAGCGCGGCCTGAAAGGCACTTACGTCAGCGTCGAACCGTTCCATCTCTTCCGTTATTTGGACGAGCAGGCCTATCGCTATAACAATCGCAAGACGAATGACGCGACGCGCTTTACTGGCGTGCTGAACGGCGTTACCGGCAAGCGCGTGACTTATAAGAAACTGACTGGCAAGACTGAAGCACCCGCCATCGGGTGAAAGAAACGGGCAGAGCGCGGCAAACGCGGCGACCGGATCAGCCGTGGGCGCGCTTTTTCTTCAGCTTTCGCTCTTCGCGCCAGCGCTCCTGTTCAGCTTCGATTTCCTTTTTCGGCACGGCGACCAGCCCGCGAATAAGCCGCTCGAAACGCTCAAACGGCGTTGGCGTAGATTGTTTGTCCTTTTCGGTTTTCATCGCTTCTGAATCGACACAAATAGCACTTCGCTCGCGTCAAAGGTGTAATAGAGAAGACAGCAAATCGGAGTCATGATTTCATAGTACCAGAGCGGCGAATGCGGCGAGAACTGGATGCCAAGGGTTGGATCGCGAGACAGCACCAATGCGGCATTTTCGATTAGCTGATCGGCTTTCTGTTCGTCCGGCTCTATCGCTAACAACTCATTGCGAAAGGTCGGGACGCCGCTGATTATGTCTTCAACAACAGTCCGGTTAGTTACCACGCACCGCTTGCCATTCCGCCGCCCGCTTCTCCACTTGCATTGCGTGTTTCACTTCATCCTCTGACAATTCGGGAAGGCTGTTAAAACTGCGGATCGCTCGCTGTTCAATAACGAGTGCCTTGGCGCGTTCGTCGCGAATCCACTCCAGTAATCCGTTGTCCTCCAGGGACAAGGGAAAGCCAGCGATGCGCTCCGGTGTTATTTTGCGTCCGTAATCGAAACGCCAGCGCTCGCGGCGCAATGTCGCTGCCGCAATGTAAAGCGCCTCAAGCGGGGTTCCTTGCTTGGCGAACAGCAACAAACAGTCATCGACTACTCCACATGGAAATTCTTGAACACTAGCTTCACCGATGCTGCCGGTACTGGGAACAGTCACAAATGGCGGTTTGACGAGGCTCTCGAAATCAAAGAATCCGTAACAGCCGTTATCTATCCCGCTTGATGAAATAATAAGGCTATCGCCAGCCGAAAGATGTTCCTTGCTATGAAGCTCGCGCTGGCCGTACCGAATCTCGAAGTATTCGCCGATTGTCCCGCTCCTGCTGATTGCCTCTGGCCGTCTGCGCGCTCTTGTCAGGGGCTGCGCGGTCAGCCTCGCTTGTCCGACCGCTCCAAGCATACGCCCAAGCTGGGGAGCGTGGCGCACCACGAAAGCGGCCTTGTTGCGGATCAGTTCTCCGATTTCCTCATGAAGCTCATCCGTGCTAAGCGGCCGTGCGTCGATATAAGCACCCGGCGCAAAGCCCGCGTCAAAAACTAATGGGACGGAAGCGCAAAATTCCAGTTCGTTTCCCAATCGCTGAAATTGGGTCAAAACATCACGGAGCTGCGATCCTGCAACGGGCACACGCACGCCCTTTTTAAGTCTGAAGCCGTCATTCTCAATCCGACAGAAGAAAACCGGCCTATGCTGCGGATGCGGGTGGCCCTTCTGACAAATCAGGATTGCCGTGGTTGAAGATGCATAAGGTTGGAACAATTCGGTCGGCAATGAGATTACCGCCAATAGCGTATTGTCTTCAACCACAGTTTCTCGCCACGCAGACTTGTTGCCTTTCACCAACAGACTGCTAGGGACGATGATGGCGGCTATCCCTCCGCGCTTAAGTGCTTGCAGCGCGCGATCGATGAATTTCTCCGGCGGCGTATCGGTGTTGGCGTGGGGGAAAGGCGGATTCATCAAAACCACGTCAACTTTATCGAGCGGGTAATTCCGAAAGGTGAAGCAGTCGGCTTTCTGAATTCCGGTTGTGCCGTCGCCGCGAAGGATCATGTTAGCGACACATAGAGCAGCGGTTAACGGCTCATCTTCAAGTCCGATTAATTGCTTCTTGATCAGCTTTATAACTTCGGCGCGAGGCAGCCGCGACTTGCGTTGTACAACATGCATCGCGGCGATTAGGAACCCGCCCGTTCCGCAGGCGGGATCAAGCACGAGAGAATCACGATCAATATCGACCAGCTCGGCCATTAACCCGGTAATATGACGTGGGGTGAAATACTGGCCGATTGTGTTCCCTGCCGTGTAGCGGAAAAACTCTTCGTAGAGGGCGCCCAGGTAATCGTGTTCCGCCGTCAGAGTTGTGATATTGAGCCGTTCGAGAATTTGGCAGATTCGTGCGGCACGAATCGCAAGCTTTTTGTTCTGCGGGTCGATTCCCGCCCGCAGGCTTCGTGCAAGGTCCGGTTTCCCTGCCTTCGTGAATGCTTCGGCGCAGGCAGCGTTGATGTCGTTTAGGATAAAGTCCGGCTCGCGGCGCAGATTCCCCTGTGACTTCCAGAGCGCCAGCATTATTGAACCGATAGCCGCTGGCCGCAGAGAATCCTGTAGGCCAGCTTCTCGGAGCAAGCCGTTGATTTCTTCTGCCCGCGCCTTCAGAACTTCAGGCGACGGAACATTTGGGCGAAGCTCAAATAGGCGCGCATCTCCGATAATGGCGGATAGCTGCTCGCGATTTGGCACCCACGAGATTGGACGGCCTTCGTACGTTATCTCTTTCCAGCGAATGCCGTTCCATTTGAGAACCCGCAGGTCGAAGCGATCTCCCTCAGTTCCAGCGACGGCGATCAGAACCGGGTTTAACCTCGCAGATCGAAATCCTTCGCCATAAATCTCAACGTCACGTATCGCCAAGGCCAAATCGGACTGCTGCGGCTTACCCTCAAAAACCGCCAAGGGCCGCTGCGTTTCGCGGTCAACGACGATGTATTCCGGTATTCCGGCTCCGCCCTTTCGGCTCTTGCCGCTGGCTTCCAGAGCCTTCTTGAGCGCGGGTAGGTCTTTGTATTCATGCTGCGCCAGAACGTCGCCCGCCGGTGGTCGGCGCAAGTCCCAGCCTTGAGCCGTGAGCATCTCTTCGATGAGGCTGTAGGTGCGGACTTCAGCGAGGCGTTCGCGTGGTGTCACGTCCGTTGTTTATCGTTATATCGGTGTGTGTGTCCAGCCCCCGGCCCCCGCCGACCTGTCACGTCGCCGCCGATCTTGGCAGGCGTCGTGCCGCTGAGTCAAGTATATTATCGCCCAAATTAGGAAGTCTTACTCGATTAGGAACGGTTCCGATAAAATGTCGAAACTCCGTATTGAACTGCGTGGCAAGATCGGAGCGCTGCGTGTGCAGGCGAAAAAGCCAAAGACGGTCCGACGAATCTTGCGAACGTACGCAGGCTGTTGCGGTCACGTGGCATCGGTGCCAACTGTTTGCAAATTGGCGATTCACATCGGAAATTTGCGCCGCCACCGATGCGTCAAGTCTTTCGCAGTGCATCCAGAACAGCCGTTCGGCTCGTTCAGGCATCGAGAAATCCTCAGACTCGCAGAAAGTTTCATTTCGACAGTGTGGCGTTTATAGCCGCGAACAGGGCCTCGAAGTCCTTAAGAGTTGCTTCACTGAGCGTCGGCAGCTCCTTATCTCGGCTCCTCAACAGCAGGTCCGCAGG
>JBOHWM010000340.1:0-6637 GCA_050736555.1 Binataceae bacterium (SeqCode) | reverse complement strand
GCGGACGGTTGACCGGAAGGATTGGCGCTGGTGGCGGTCAGTGGACGACCGAGCCGCGCCGCCAATTGTATCGCCACTTGGTTAGGCGAAACGCGTACGCCGACTCCGCCCTCGGGACCAACTAACGCATCTGGCAATCCCGCCCGCGCCGGCAAGACCAGCGTCAAAGGCCCAGGCCAGAAAGCGGCGGCAAGGACACGCGCTGACGCAGGAACTTCGGAGGCGAGTGAAAAGGCGCTTGCCGCGCTGTCAGTTATCAACGCGACCGCTTTACTCGCTTCGCGCCCCTTGAGCGCGAATAACCGTTCCAGCGCCGCCGACGAGAGCGCATCGACTCCGATCGCGTACACCGTCTCGGTCGGATAGACGACTACCTCACCCGCTCGTAGCGCATCCAGCGCATGAGCGATTAGAACTTCAGTCAGGCTCATTTTGAGCGCATCCGGATAAAATCGTCGCGCGGGCCGTCGCGTTGCTCAGCCCAAATCCGTACGTGCCAGGGCACGTTGGCCGATATCACGCCGGACGTGTTTACCTTCGAATTCGATCAAGTCGGCGACCTGATAAGCGGTGGCAACCGCCTGTTGTAGTGTGACGCCCATCGCGGTGACCATCAGCACCCGGCCGCCGTTGGTCACCAATTGCCCTTCGCGCAAGGCGGTGCCGGCCTGGAATACCTTGACGCGCGTCTTCGCGATCGCCCATTTGACCTTCAACGGTGAGGGCTCGCCGCCCTCGATATGCTCCAAGCCGTGGATCGGCAAACCTTTGACATATTCGGCCGGATAACCGCGCGAGGCCATCACGACGCTGGCGGCGTTTTTGTCTGAGAGCCTGAAAATCGCGTCGCACGCCCGGCCTTGAGCAATCGCCAGCAGTGTTTCACCAAGATCCCCTTCAAAGCGCATCATCAGGGGCTCGCATTCGGGATCGCCGAAGCGAACATTATATTCCAGCACTCGAATCACGCCGTCATCGCCAATCATCAAACCGGCAAACAACACTCCGCGAAACGGTGTGCCACGCGCGCGCATAACAGACAAAGTCGGCCGGACCACTTCGGCCATCACGCGTTCGGCGAACGCATGGTCATAACGCGGCACCGGCGAGTATGCCCCCATCCCGCCGGTATTGGGACCACTGTCGCCGTCGAAAATCGTCTTATGGTCCTGGACGAA
Source organism: Binataceae bacterium (SeqCode) (assembly GCA_050736555.1). GTDB lineage: Bacteria > Desulfobacterota > Binatia > Binatales > Binataceae > JBOHWJ01. Next base: position 5,459 of record JBOHWM010000340.1, on the reverse strand, counting down.
GCCGAGCGAAATCGCTTCGGCACCGTCGCAAAGAGCAAAAAATGACAGTTCTTCGCCGCGCAGCCGCTGCTCGATCACAATGCGCGCGCCGGCAGCGCCGAAGCGCCGCGCCTCCAGAGCTTCGTTGACCGCGTTCAATGCACTTTCCCGATCTTCACAAACCGTGACGCCCTTTCCCAGCGCCAGGCCGTCGGCCTTGACCACCAGCGGCCGGTCACAGCTTTCGACGTACCGGCGCGCCGGGCCAGCTTCGTCGAACACCTCAAAAGCGGCTGTGGCAACGCCCGCCGCGCGCATCACGTCTTTGGCGAACGATTTGCTTGTCTCGAGTTGCGCGGCCGCTTTTCCCGGTCCGAAGATCGTCAGGCCGTTGCGCTCAAACTCATCACCGATGCCCGCCGCCAACGGGCCTTCGGGGCCGACCACGGTCAAATCGATCGTGTGGTCGCGCGCGAACCCGACCAGCGCGGGAATATCGCTGGAGGAAATTCCCGAAGATTCGGCGAGCTGGCCGATGCCGGGATTGCCACCGGCGTGGAAAAGCCGTCTTACACTCGGGCTCTGGTTTAGCCGCCAGCACAACGCATGCTCGCGACCACCTCCGCCAATGACGAGTACCTTCATCCTGATAACGCAACTCGCAGATTCTTTATTCTGAACGCGGCTCGCAAACTCGTTCGCTCGACTCCGTTTGCTGCGTACGCTTCGTCGCGCAACGCGACTCCACTAGTGTAGTGTCAATGCCGGAAATGGCGGACGCCGGTGAAGATCATCGCCAAACCATGCTGGTCGGCGGCGGCAATCACTTCGGCATCGCGCATCGCTCCGCCCGGTTGCGCGATCGCGGTTGCGCCCGCTTCGGCCGCCAAGGTTGGCCCATCTGGGAAGGGAAACAGGGCCTCCGATACCAGTACCGAACCTTCGAGCTTTACGCTCAGGCGCGCGGCCTTTTCCCGCGCCGCGTAAAGCGGGTCGATACGTGATGTGGCGCCACCGCCGATTGCGAGCGTGCGATCGGCGGTCACGAACGCGATCGCATTGGATTTAACGTGCTTACAAACCCGTATACCAAAGCCAAGCGCGTCGAGTTCAGCGTCCGACGGCGCGCGTTTGGTGACCACCTGGCCTTTGCGTGGGTCCTCGATCGCGAGGTCGGGCATCTGCACCAGCAACCCGCCGACAACTTTTTTCAAATCAAGCTCGTTGCGCGCCCTCGCGTCCTGATGAAACTTCATGACGCGCCGGTTTTTCTTTTTGCGTAGGAAATCGAGCACGCCAGCGCCGTACTCAGGACCAATCAGCACTTCGGTGAACAACTCGTCCACCGCGCGTGCGAACTCCATATCCCACGGACGGTTGCTGATGATGATGCCGCCGAAGGGTGAATCCGGATCGGTGGCGAAGGCCTTGTCCCACGCCGCCTTGAGCGTGTCGCCGACCCCCACTCCGCATGGCGTGTTGTGCTTCAGAATGGCAACTACGGCATTGCGGTAGTCGGCGAATTCCATGATCAGGTTTATCGCCGAACTGATATCGAAGACGTTGTTGAAGGACAGTTCGCGTCCGTGGAGTTGTTCGGCAATTTTGAGGAAATCTCCGTAGAGCGCACCCGGCTGATGAGGATTCTCGCCATAACGGAGCATCTGGGCGCGTTCGAGTGAGAGGCTGAAGGTCTCACCGAGTGGTCCGCTCTCGCCGTTCTCATGCGTACCGAGATAATTCGAGATTGCGCAATCGTAAGCCGTGACACGGGCAAAGGCTTTGCGCGCCAGGCGCCATCGCGTCGCGGGCGAAATCGCGCCGCCGGTCTGATCCATCTCATGAATAATCGCCAGGTAGTCGGCCGGGTCGGTCACCACCACGACGTGAGCATGGTTTTTGGCGGCCGCACGCACCAGCGTGGGCCCGCCGATATCGATATTCTCAAGTGCCTCATCAAGACGCACGCTCGTGCGTGCCACGGTTTGCTCAAACGGGTAGAAATTCACCACCACCAGATCGATCGGTTCGATCCCATGATCGTCCATCTGGCGCCGATGTGCGGGCTGGTCGCGCCGGGCCAGGATGCCGCCGTGAATCTTGGGATGGAGTGTTTTTACGCGGCCGTCGAGGATTTCAGGAAAGCCGGTGAACTCCTCAACCCGCTTCACTGCCAGACCGGCGGCCGTCAACTCATTCCAAGTGCCGCCAGTCGAAAGCATCTCGACCTTATGGCGCGCGAGCGCGCGAGCGAACTCGGCTAAGCCGTTCTTATCCGATACGCCCAGCAGTGCTCGCGAAATTTTGACATTTCCGCCACTCATTTAATTTAGACTCGTTTATCGAGAGAACCTCTGCAAAAGCTAATTTGTCATTCCGAACGGAGCTGCCATTAGTGTAGCCAAAGGCGTAGCGAGCACACCAGGCGGAGCAAAGCGGGGCCGAGCGAACGAGTCTGCGAGCTGCGTACTGAATAATTGAGGAATCCGGGAAAAAACCTAAAAAGAACAGAATCCAGGATTCCTTGCTGCGCTCGGAATGACAACACGACAGGTTATGCAGAGCTTCCCTAGTGTTCGACATAAACGCGGGGAACGCGCTTGCCGACCGTGCACAACATCTCGTAGGAAATCGTCTGCGCCAGCCGCGCCACGTCGTTCACGCTAATCATCGCTTCACCCGCGCCACCCCACAGGATGACTTCATCACCGGGCCGCACGCCGGGCACATCAGTCAAATCCACCAGGGTCAGGTCCATACAGATAGCACCGACCACCGGGGCGCGCCTTCCCCTTACCATTACTTCGCCGCCGTTTTGTAAGCCACGACGGTAACCGTCCGCGTAGCCCACCGGCAAAATCCCGATAATGCTCTCGCGCGTAGTAACGAAAGTGTGGCCATAGCCGACGCCGCGGCCGGCCGCGACCTTCTTTACCTGCAGCACACGCGTCTTAAAAGTCATCACCGGGCTCAATTCGACTTGCTCGCGCACAGCGGGCACCGGCGGTAGTCCGTAAAGCGCCAGACCCGGACGCATCAGATTGTAATGGGCGTCAGGCCGCAACACCATCGCGGCGGAATTTGCCACATGATTGACCGGCAGCGTAAAGCCCGCCGCCCGGAGCCGCGCCAGCGCCTGATCAAAACTCGCGAGCTGTTGATTGGTCACCGGGCTGGATGGATCGCCAGCGTTCGCCAGCAATGTGAACGCGCCTTCGACTCGCAACGCCACCGTGCCACGCAAAGCGTCGATCAAAGATCCAACGTCATCCGGCATCACACCTAGCCGGGTGGCGCCGGTATCGAGTTTCAGATGGACCGGAAACGGCGCACGCGCGAGCGCCTGGGCCGCACGATCAAGCGGCTCAACCAACGAGATGTCGAAGATTGCCGGTGTGAGATTCAACGTAACAATTTCGCGCGCTTGCGCGGCGAAAAAACCACCGAGCAGATAAAGCCTCGCGGTCACGTCGGCACGGCGCAACTCGCGCGCCTCCTCGACTGTGGCGACCCCCAGATGCTTGCATCCGGAGCCCGTCAGGACGCGCGCCACTTCAACCGCGCCATGGCCGTACGCGTCGGCCTTGACCACCGCCATGATGTCGGCGCCGTTGGTGTATGCCCTGAGTGCGCTGTAATTGGCCCGCAAAGCCGAAAGGTTGATTTCGGCGATGGTCGGCCGCTCCGTTTCGATTGTGTCTGAAACCACAGTCCCCCCCGCTCTTCCGCCTCTTTACCGTCGCTTCCTATCGCTTTACCCGAGATTCAATTTTGCGGTGTGTCACCTTGTTGCGCAATAAATGAATCGCGCCCAATTGGAGATAACCCGCAGCGAGGGCCGCGAATCGTGGTTTTTTGACAGGTTTGGTCCGGCGATGATATAAAAACAGTTGGCTGGGGGTGTGCGCGAGCACTGAGAAACAACCCCTCGAACCTGATCCGGGTAATGCCGGCGGAGGGAAGCCAGGCTGAATCCTCCGAGAGCGGACGGCCGTCTCTCATGCCGCTTCCAGATTCCGGCACATTAAAGGCGCATGTCGCAGACTCCTTAGCTCGGCTTCACTTCGTTGCGCCTAGTGTCAAGCGGCTTTTTGATGTCCAATTCTTCAATTGACATTCGAGTCAACGGCGAGCCTTACAGTATTGACGTGGGGACATGCGTCAACACGCTCATCGAACGGCTCAAACTCAAGCGCGGGCGGGTCGCGGTCGAACTCAATCGCGCAATCGTGCCCAAAGTGCAATGGGAGCGCACCGTGCTGCGGCCCGGCGACGTGATCGAAGTTGTAAATTTTGTCGGTGGCGGATGAGCCGCGCAGAGGCGGCACGTCCCGGGGATAAAAATGAAAGAGGACTCACTCTTACTGGCGGGCAAAAGCTTTAGTTCACGGCTGATTGTCGGCACTGGAAAATATCGTGATTTCGCCGAGACGCGCGCCGCGGTCGAGGCCAGCGGCGCTGAAATCGTCACAGTCTCGGTGCGACGCGTCAATATTACCGATGCGGGCAAGGAGAATCTGCTCGATTATATCGATCCCAAACGCTACCAGATCCTGCCCAACACCGCCGGTTGCTACACGGTTGAAGACGCCGTCCGCACCTGTCGTTTGGCGCGGGAGGCCGGGATCGGCAACATGGTCAAGCTTGAGGTCATCGGCGACAACAAGACGCTCTTTCCGGATGTCCCGGCGACCTTGGAGGCCGCACGCATCCTGATCAAGGAAGGCTTCGCGGTGTTGCCGTATATCACGGACGACCCCGTTACCTGCCTGCGTTTGGCCGAGATGGGATGCGCGGCGGTAATGCCGTTGGCGGCGCCGATCGGCTCCGGCTTGGGCATTCGCAACCCGTTCAATTTGCGCATCATTCTCGAGCAGGCGAAGGTGCCGGTGATTGTCGATGCGGGTGTCGGAACCGCGTCGGACGCCGCCGAGGCGATGGAGCTCGGATGCGACGGTTTGCTGGTCAACTCCGCTATCGCCGGTGCGAAAGATCCGCTCGCGATGGCGCACGCGATCAGGCTCGGGCTCGAAGCGGGACGTATCGCGTACCTGGCCGGGCGCATCGAGCGCAAACTCTACGCCACCGCCTCCAGTCCGTTGAGCGGCTTGATCCGCTGAACCAGCCTCGCGGATGACACCGGTGCGCCCTGGTTTTAAGCTCTACTTTATTAGTGACCGCAAGCTGGCGGCGGCGCATGGTGGTTTGTTGGCAATAGCGGGGGCGGCCTTGCGCTCCGCCCCTCCCGGGACCGTGGCAATTCAATTGCGCGAGAAAGACCTCGCCGCGCGCGAACTCCTGGAACTCGCGACGGCACTGCGCACGTTGTGCACACGGTACAATGCCAAATTGTTGATCAACGACCGTATCGACGTGGCGCTCGCCAGCGGCGCTGACGGGGTGCATCTACCCGCCGACTCCTTCGCAGTCGCCGATGCACGCGAGCTAGTCGGGCCACAACGATTGATCGGCGTCTCGAC
>JBOHWM010000339.1:0-11559 GCA_050736555.1 Binataceae bacterium (SeqCode) | reverse complement strand
TGCAGTTGCATGGACTCAGCATGGTGATTTTGCCGGTACGTGTGTCGCCCACTCAGCCGGCGTCAAAAAAACCCAACGGCAAAGCTGGAAAACCGTCCGCCGTAGTCAGGACAAACGGCGCCGCCACCGCTTCGGAGCACAAGTAAAATGGCCGTTATGGGCACCTGTTGCCACACGGTTTATCAGTCGGAACGTTGCGGGCGAAATTTGTTCAGCCGGATGTGGCGGGCGCGGACTCGCCTGACCGCAAACCGCTGCTGGTTCGCAAGGCTGGCCGCGCCACGCCGCCTTCACTCGCGACAAATTAAAATTCCCCTTATTTAAGCCTCCCCACGCGGCCTTGTCCATTTCGTTCATACGCACCAGCGCCTACTGGAACGGTGCGTCCGATACCACCACCCCGCATCATCCCTTTTAGCCACGCCAATCAGTGTAGGCCAGGCGCTTGGACTAGATTAGCAAAGACGAAGGAGCCGGATTCTTGAGCGCCGCAGCCTAAAGCTGTGGCCGCCGGCCATCAGCGGCGAATCGCCAAGCTGCATTGGATAAAAAAAAGCGCGGCCGGGATGGTCGCGCCTTTGTATAAGGCTAATGAGACGGAATCAGCCGAGTATCGATTTAGCCACGACCTCGCGATGAATCGGCGCGTTGCCAAGGTTCGCTTCACCCGCCAGCGCCCGCCGATGATACAGGTGCATATCGTGTTCCCAAGTGAAGCCGATGCCGCCATGCACCTGGATCGCCTCACTGGTCACGTTTTTCGCCATATCCGACGCGTACGCCTTGGCCATCGGCACGGCGGTTGCCGCCTCGGCCACGCGCTCGTCGACAGTCCAGCAGGCGTAATAGGTCAGCGAGCGGGAGTTCTCGACCGCGACCATCATGTCAACGCACTTATGCTTGACCGCCTGGAACGCGCCAATCGGCTTGCCGAACTGCACGCGTGTTTTAGCGTAGTCGACCGCGATATCGAGCGCCTTCTGTGCCGTACCGACCATCTCCGCCGAAAGCGCGGCGGTACCGACGTCGAGGACGCGGCGCAATATCGGCCATCCCTGATTTTCCTTGCCCAGCACCTCGGAAGCCTGCACGTTGTCAAACTTCACGTGACAGACGCGCCGGGTCATATCGACCGTCTTGAGTTGAGTAACGGTGACGCCCTTTTCGTGGGCTGGAACACACAGCAGCGTAATACCGTTCTCACCCGCCCCCTGGGTGCGTGCGGCGACGATAAGTGCGTCGGCGACGTGAGCATCCGGCACGAAAAACTTCTCGCCGTTGAGCGTAAAGTTCGAGCCTTTCTTACTCGCCTTGAGCTCGATTCCGCCCGCATCGAAACGTCCCGCGGCTTCGGCGATCGCGACGGTGGCGATGTACTTGCCTTCGGCCAGTTTGGGCAGCAGGTCCTTCTTGAGCGCGTCGGAGCCGCCTTCGATAATGGCCGGAACACCCAGCATCGCGGTGGCGAAAAATGGGCCGGGCAGAATGGCTTTGCCCGCTTCCTCGGCGATCACCGTGACGTCGAGAAAACTGCCGCCCTGGCCGCCGAAATCCTCCGGGATCAACAATCCGGGCCATCCGAGACCAACCAGCTTTTGCCAAAAGCCCTGATCGTGGGCGGTTTCATGCGCCATCATCTGGCGGACGAACTTGGTATCGCAATTGTCGGCCAAAAAGCGCTTGGCCGCATCGCGCAACATTTCCTGCTCTTCAGAAAAGCCGAAGTCCAACTTAATCTTCCTCCGTCGCCCCGGATGCATCGTTCCGGCGGAATGATATTTATACTTATAACCAACTTTTCAGCTACCATTAACCCTCCCGCACACGCAAGCGATTTGGCCGAACGGCCTGGGGACGGCACCTATCGCGAGTGACGACGGCGTTTATGCTATAAAAATCCGACGTTTCGATGAAAATCCTCGGCATCTCGGCCTATTACCACGATAGCGCGGCCGCACTGGTGGCCGACGGCGATATTCTTGCCGCCGCGCAGGAGGAGCGCTTCTCCCGCCGTAAGCATGACGCCCGCTTTCCTCGCCATGCCGTCGCCTACTGCCTCAAGGAGGCGCGCGTCAACCTGGACGAGCTCGATTACGTGGTTTTTTACGACAAGCCGTGGGTCAAATTCGAGCGGATGCTGGAGACGTATTTCGGCTTCGCCCCGAAGGGCTTGAGCTCATTTCTGACCGCGATGCCGGTATGGCTCAAAGAGAAGCTCAACCTCAAGTCATTGCTCAGGCGTGAATTGAAGGCGATCTCCGGATGCGCTCGCAGTGAGCTGCCACCACTGCTCTTCACCGAGCATCATCAGGCTCATGCGGCGTCGGCCTTTTTTGCCAGCCCCTTCGGACGCGCGGCGGTGCTATGCCTGGACGGTGTGGGCGAGTGGGCGACAACATCGCTGTGGCTGGGCGACGGCAACCATCTTGAGCCGCGCTGGCAAATCGACTTCCCGCATTCGCTCGGCCTGCTCTATTCAGCCTTTACCTATTATACCGGCTTCAAGGTCAATTCGGGCGAATACAAGTTGATGGGATTGGCGCCCTATGGCGAGCCGAAATACGCCGATCTGATTCGGCAGCATCTGATCGACATTAAGCCCGACGGCACCTTCCGCCTCAACGTTGATTATTTCAATTACACCACCGGCCTGACGATGACCGGTCGCAAATTCCACGAACTTTTCGGCGGACCGCCGCGCCAACCGGAATCAGTTTTGACCCAACGCGAGATGGATCTCGCCAGCTCGATCCAGCAGGTGACCGAAGAGGTGATTGGCAGACTGGCGCGCACCGCGCGGCGTGAACTAGACGCTGAATTTCTGTGCCTGGCCGGCGGTGTAGCGCTCAACTGTGTGGCCAACGGTTTGCTGCTGCGCGACGGACCCTTTCGAGATATTTGGGTGCAACCGGCGGCGGGCGATGCTGGCGGCGCGCTCGGCGCGGCGCTTGCGGTCTGGCATCTCTACGCCGATCAGCCGCGCCATCCGAGCGAGGCCGACAAGATGCGCGGCGGCTTTTTGGGACCATCGTTTAGCGACGATGAGGCCGGCCTGGAGCTCGCCGCTTGTCACGCCGTCTATCGACACTATGACGACCGCGAACTGCTCGCGCGCACGGCCGAGGCGCTGAATCAGGGTGCGGTTATCGGATGGTTCCAGGGTCGGATGGAATTCGGCCCGCGTGCGCTGGGTAATCGCTCGATCCTCGGCGATCCGCGCAACCCCCGCATGCAATCGCTGATGAACCTCAAGATTAAATTCCGCGAATCGTTCCGGCCCTTCGCGCCGGCGGTCCTGGCGGAACGCGTCGGTGATTATTTCGAGCTTGACCGACCCAGTCCGTACATGGCGCTGGTCGCGCCAATCAAGCATGAATTGCGTACGCCGATGACGAACGAACAGACAGGGCTATTCGGTATTGAAAAGCTCAAGATTCCGCGTTCGGCTATTCCCGCCGTCACGCACGTGGACTATTCCGCGCGTGTCCAGACGGTCCATCGCGAGACTAATCCACGTTTCCATGATCTGCTGAGCGAATTCGAGGCGCGTGGCGGATGCGCGGTACTGGTCAATACGTCGTTCAACGTGCGTGGTGAACCGATCGTGTGTACTCCGACAGACGCCTATCGCTGTTTCATGCGCACGGAAATGGATTGCCTGGTAATCGGCAACCTGATGTTGACCAAGGCCGAGCAGCCGGAATTTCATGATGATGCTTCATGGCGCAAGGAATTAGAGCTGGATTAACGGAGATGGAAAGCGCCAACCACGAGCTTCAGCCGAGCCGCTCCGAATTGCGTAATTTCGGCCTGCTGCTCGGCGCGTTATTCGCGCTCATTTTCGGAGCGCTGCCACTCATCCGCGGGCGAGCGACACCGCTATGGCCATGGGTCGTTGCCGCGCTGCTATGGGCCGGTGCGATGCTGGCGCCCGCCAGTCTGCGCCTGCTTCATCGCGGATGGACGCGGCTTGGCCTTGCGCTCGGGTGGGTCAACACGCGGGTCATCCTGAGCCTGCTGTTCGCGCTTTCGATCATTCCCGTGGGACTGCTGATGAGGCTCTTGGGCCGCGACCGCATGGGGCGTAAATTCGATCCCGCGCTCGAAAGCTATCGGATCGCGGCTAACCCGCGAGCCAATTCCAGTATGGAGCGGCCGTTCTGATGTTGGATGTGCTCAAGGACATGTGGGGATTCGCGCGCGAGCGCAAGAAGTTCTGGCTCGTGCCGTTAATCGGGACGTTGCTGATCTTGAGTGTCCTGGTCGCATTGGCGCAATTCTCCGCCGTCGCGCCTTTTGTCTATACGCTGTTCTAACGTCGCTGATGGCCGCCTCCCCGCAGCCCGACGGCGACAACCGTCCTAACAACGTCACTCGCCGGTGGCTCAAGCGGGTGGCGGGGAGCCTAGCGCTAATCGCAATCGGCGTGGCCGTCGCTTTCGTTGCTGGGGAAATCGGCGTGCGCATCCTGAGACTGAGCGCGCCCAATTTTTACACTTACGACGCGTATCGGGGCTGGGCGATGAGCGCCGGCGCTCAGGGATGGCAGCGGCAGGAGGGCAACGCTTTCATCTCGGTCAACCAGGATGGTTTCCGTGGACCCGATTATCCTTACGCCAAACCGGATGATGTGCTGCGCATAGCGGTGCTGGGAGATTCTTTCACCGAGGCTCAGCAGGTCCCTTACGACGAAACGTTTTGCGCCGTGATGCGGCGCGAATTGTCGGCGCTGTGTCCGTTGAAGACGGCTAGCGCTTCCGACCGAACACATACGTACGACAAGGTCGAGGTGCTCGATTTCGGCTGCGACGGTTATGGCACTGCGCAGGAGCTAATCACGCTACGGCGCAAGGTGTGGAAATATTCGCCGGATATCGTGGTGTTGGCGGTTTTTACCGGCAACGACATCCGCAACAACTCGGTCGTGCTCGAAGGCGACAAATGCCGCCCCTTCTATGTCTATCGCGATGGCAAGCTGCAATTAGGCGGCCCTTTCGACGATTCATGGCGGTTTCGGATGGGATGCTTTATGCGCTTCGAGTCGCGCCATTCGCAACTACTCAATCGCCTGGGTGACGCCCGCAGCTATATCCGCACACGCGTCCGCGGCTATTTCGCCCGGCATAAAGTGCGCAAAAAACCCGCCGGAGCCGAGGTGGGGCTCAACAATCTCATTTATCGCCCGCCTGCCACGTCCGTGTGGGTCGACGCGTGGCGCGTGACCGACGCCGAGATCGCGATGGTCAATACCAATGTGCGGCGCCATTACGCGAGCTTTCTTGCGGTCACCCTCGCCAACGGGATTCAGGATGACCCCAATGCGGGCAAGCGCGCGCGCTTTATGCGATGGCTGGGTATCACCTCGCTGAACTATCCCGATAACCAAATCAAGGAGTTGGGCGCGCGAGACGGCTTTCCGGTGCTTAATCTGGCGCCGCCGATGCAGGCTTACGCGCAAGCACATCATCAGTACCTGCACGGCTTTGCCAACACCCGTCCGGGCATCGGCCATTGGAACGCGGTGGGTCATCGCGTGGCGGGGAAGCTGATTGCGGCCAGACTGGCGCGGATGCTGACGACGGGCACCATCGCCCCGGCCACCAGTTCAGCCTCGCAGCCGGCGGCGCCGAGTCTAGCTCCCGCTTCACGTCAGTGGGGGAGTTAATCGCAGCATTCGCATTACGTAAATAACCGGCTCGGCGGACCTGCGCCAGCATTGCTGGCGTCGGACGCTGATCCGTAATGTTGGCGCGAGGTATCCCGCCGCTTACTTCGGTGCGCGTCCTTCAGGCCATCCTTTAATAGTCGGATCGATCGGGTCGAGCGCCACTCGCGCGCTTTTCAAATACCCCGCCATCGTGCGCCAGAAACCAGCGCACAGCAGCAATTCGACCATTTCGGCGGGTGACAGTGATCGTTCAAGCGTGCTCCAGGTCTCGCGCGAAACCTCGGCGTTATCGAGTAGTTCGTCGGCGGCGCGAATCACCGCACGATCGAGCTCGTTGTAAGCCGGACAATTACCCGGGTCACGCACGCCCAGAATCTCCTCCTCGGTCATCTTGAGCTGCCGCGATACGCCCCAGTGCTGGCAAAATTCGTACTCCGAAGCGGTGCGCCATCCGGTGCGCAGGATGATCAGTTCGCGCAAACGCGCGTCGAGCGTATTGCGATACATCAGCGTACTGAGCAGATTGGCGACCGCCCCGGCGGCCTTGGGATTTTGCAGCAACGTGCGAAAAGCGTTCAGCTCGGACATGCGCTCATTGATATTGGCTTGCTGGGCGAGTTTGCGCGCCTCGTCGAGTGGCAGCACCGGAATCATGTGTTGGTCCTCCTGATGGCGAATTCGTTCCGCACGCTAGCAGGGTGATGGAAAAAGAGAAAATCACGAAAGTGGACATTGAAGGCCGCATCTGGCCTGCGGGCGGCTCTTTGCTCCCGTCCTTTTCTCATCTGGGTTTGGCAGGGATCTCGTTGCCAGAAGCCGCGCTATCTTCCAAAGCCGCCAAACGATGCTGGCCGAGACCACATGGCTACTATTTGTTGTAAGTAACTTTGCAGTACGCGTGAATTTTCTTTAGGCTGGTTGGCGGTTGCGGCGCGGAGGTGGGTTAATGGGTTGGTTGAGGAGTCCGGCCGGAAAACGTTTGCATGTACTCGCACGTTTGGTGCTAGTCAGGATAGCCGGTCACGGTCCTAGCCGGCCGGTAAGATTACCTGGTAGCCGCCATCACCGATTGACGGTCGGGCTGTTGACTGTCGCGGCGGTCGTGGTCCTTCCTTTAACGGCGCGATCCGCTGTCCACGAATCAATCGTCATGGATGCGCAAACGGGACAGGTGCTCGAATCCGACAATGCCACCGCGCTCGCCTATCCAGCCTCCTTGACCAAGCTGATGACCCTGTACCTGACGTTTAGTGCGCTGAAAAATGGCACCTTGAAACTCGATCAACGACTACCGATATCGGCGCATGCGGCCGCGCAACAGGCGACGCGGCTCGGCTTGCACCCGGGTGAGACGATCACTGTCGAGCAGGCAATCCTCGCTATCGTAACCAAGTCGGCCAATGACGCCGCCGTGGTATTGGCCGAGGCGCTGGGCGGCAGCGAAGCGCATTTCGCCCTCATGATGACGGACGAGGCCCGCCAATTAGGGATGACGCAAACGGTTTTCCGCAATGCCTCCGGTCTGCCGAACGCGCAGCAGGTCACCACGGCCCGGGACATGGCGGCCCTCGCGCGCGCACTTATCCAGGAATATCCAGAATATTATCATTTTTTTTCCGAGCGCAGCTTCCTCTTTCATGGCCATCTCGTGGAGGGTCACGATCATCTATTGGGTGAATATCCGGGTGCCGACGGTCTCAAGACCGGTTACACGTATCTTTCCGGCTATAATCTCGTTACCTCCGCCGTTCATAAGGGACGCCGCCTCATTGGTGTCGTGATGGGCGGCCCCACGTTTCGCGCACGTGACGCCCATATGATGGCTTTGCTCGACACGGGCTTCGCCTACGAGCTGGCGCACGCCGAGTTGGCCAGCGCAGGCCTTCGTAGTTCCATCGAATCCGCGCCGGGGATCGCGCCTCACGTTAGCGCCATTCCAATCATGACGAATCCATTCGTCCGCGCTAATGCCGAAAAGGAGGCCGCCGCGATTGCGTCGCCCGCACAGGTGCTCGCGAAGCGGCACGGGAGCGGCCTGATCGCGACCGTGGTGAAGAGCGACCCCGATGACACTGATACGGCGGTAACGCGAGCCGCCGCTCAGCCGGCTCATGAACTGGCCGCGCCCGCCGGTAGCCATCGATGGAGTGCTGAAATCGGCAACCGCTATCGTCATCCGCGTGAGGCTCGACATGTACGCTCCCATATCGTGCGCAATTTTCGCCGCGAATTACACGGTCTGACGCCGGACGTTATTCGCCGCCGGCATGGACGATCGCACTACTATCTTGTCGCCGTCACTGATATCACTTACGCCGCAGCTCATCGACTCTGTCGCGCACTTGCCAGAAAACGCTACTCGTGCGCGATCGCGGGACCGGCAGGCAAACATGGGGTGCTGGAAGCGGCCCGCTGACTACCATCGTCCGCACTGGCACGTTGCCTAAAATAGGCCGGCGTGCAAGGCTGGCTTTGAGGTTCCGGTAGATTCGATTGGCCGGAATATGATGCGGACATTGCGCGGTTTGTGAGCGAGCGGCGCAAAAAGAGGCATGGCATGAAAAGCTCGGCTGGCGTTGCGGGCGGCTTCAGCACACGATGCTTCGCGTTGGTCCGGCGTTTAGCCTTGCTGATGATTCCCGGCGCAATTGTGGCTATTGCTACCGGCTGCGCTCCTATGAGCCAGATGAACGGATTATCTCCACAAGAGCAGGCTCAGAATGTTGATCCGATGCTGCAGGCGGCGGGATTTCAGGAACTCGCCGCGGCAACTCCTCAGCAGAAACAGGACTTGAAATCACTTCCACCGTATAGAATTCACTATTACACCGATAGCAACGGCATTAATCACTATTGGCTCGCCGATCCCAGTTCCTGCGGATGTTTGTTCGAGGGCGGTGAGGCGGCCTACCAGCGCTACGAAAATATCAAGCTGCAAAATCAGATGACCGAGGAACAGCAGCGGGCGGCGGAAGCCCAAATGCAGGCGCAGCAGATGGGCGGACCAATGGGACCCGGTTTCGGCGGTCCGCTCGGCTTCGGTGGATTTGGCGGCGGCTTTGGTATCGGCGGACCTGGCATCGGACTGGTTTTTTAATAGCCAGGCTCATCAACCGCGAGCTTTTCGGGTTTGATTGCGTGCGTCCAAGCACCGAACCTGACATTCTTATCTCCGTTATCGCGCGAGCGCTTCGCGCGGGCTACGATTCGACGCGATGGTATCCAAGAAGAGCTCGCCGCTGATCGCGGTGACCGGAGGGGCCGGCTTTATCGGCTCTCACCTGGTCGATGCGCTGGTGGCGCATGAATTCCGCGTGCGCGTGATCGACAATTTCACCACAGGCCGGCGCGAATGGCTCAATTCCTCGGCGGAATTAGTCGAACGCGATATCCGCGAGAGTTTAAGCTTGGTGTTTGACGGGGTCGATTGTATTTTCCATACGGCTGCGATGCCACGCGTGATGCTGTCGATAGAGCGGCCCGTGGAAACCCATCTTGTGAACGTGATCGGCACGCTCAACGTGCTGGTGGCGGCACGCGAAGCGCGCGTGCGGCGGGTAATTTTCTCCGGTTCGTCTTCCGTGTACGGCGACCAGAGCGTTTTGCCGATGGTCGAATCCATGACGCCCAATCCGCTCAATCCGTACGCGTTGCAAAAACTGGTAGGGGAACAATACGCGCGCATGTTCCATCACCTTTTCGCGATGGAGACGCTCACACTGCGCTATTTCAACGTTTACGGCCCACGGATGGCCAGCGTCGGCGCTTACGTTACGGTAATCGGCGCTTTCATCCGGCAGCGCCTCTCTAGTCAGCCACTAACGATTCATGGCGACGGTGAGCAAACGCGTGATTTCACTCACGTCAAGGATGTGGTGCGAGCCAACCTGGCCGCCATGACATGCGCGATTGCCGATGGGCGTGCAATCAACGTCGGACGCGGCGCCAGCATGAGCGTTAATCAAATTGCCGCGCTGATTGGTGGACCCGTGGTTAACCTGGCACCCCGACCCGGCGACCCACGCGCGACGCTCGCCGATATCACTCAGGCCAGGCAATTGCTCGGTTGGCAACCCGAAATCGATACCGAAACCGGAATTCGCGAGCTTTGCAAACTGGCCGGCATCCCTTAGCGGATAGCTCTATCCGCAATACGGGACCGGCGCACTCTTGTCTGTCATCCCGAGAGTTTGTGAATTTTTGGAGAGCCGCTGAGCAAGTCGTCATCCTGAACGCAGTGAAGGATCTCGCGCGGTATTCTTTGGCCGCGTGATCCTTCACTGCGTTCAGGATGACAGAAAAAGGCGCTCATCGGGCGGAAAACCAAAAAATACACACGCTTTTGGGGTGACGCAGAAGGGCGCGGTAATGCGCACTTAATGGTTGGCGCTTAGCAGCACGCCTTGTTCAACCAGCTGACGTATCCGCGCCGGTGTATAGCCGAGATAGCCCGTCAAAACTCTTTCGTTGTGCTCGCCCAGAAACGGCGCCTCAAGCTCCAGCTCACCGGGAAACCTCGAAAATCTCATCGGTACGCCCGGGACTTGAAAATCACCGAGCAGACGATCGTGAATCGTGCGCACGGTATGGCGTTCGCGCAGATGCGGATGGTTCATCGCTTCTTCGAGCGTGAGCACAGGCGCCGATGGAATCCGTGCCTCGCGCAGCATCGCCACCGGCATCTCGTCATCGGGCATCGACGCCAGCCAGGCTTCAATTATCGCGGTGATTTCAGGGCGGTTTTTTACGCGCGCGGCATTGTCAGCAAAGCGCGCGGCGCTGATAAACTCGGGCCGCCCCATCAGGTCGCACAGTTTGGCCCAATGATGGTCAAGCCACGCAAAGACGAAAATGTAACGTCCGCGGCCCTTGAACATTCCAGCAGGCGACAGCCCAGGGTAGTGCATTCCGGTCCGCCCCGGCTTTTGTGTTCCACCGCTCGCACTGATCATCTGCACGCCGAGATCGTGGTAGTGGAAATAGGAATCGAGCAACGACACGTCGATATGCTGACCTTCGCCTGTGCGACCGCGATAGAGCAGCGCGCAGGCCACCGCGGCGAGCCCGTGGACGCCAGTGGAAACGTCGCCAATCGCGAGCATCGGCGGATACGACGGTCCGCCCTCCTCGCCGCTTAGCGACGTCACGCCCGCGTAGGCCTGTCCAACAAAATCATAGCCGGCGTCCTGGGCGAGCGGACCGGTTTGGCCAAAGGCCGAGACCGAACACATGATGATGCCGGGATTGAGGTGCTTGACGGTTTCGTAGGCGAAGCCCATGCGCGCGATCACGCCGGGTGCGAAGTTCTCGACCAGCACATCGACGCGGGGAATTAGCTCGCTGATGATCTCCTTGCCGTCGCGATGCTTAAGGTCGACGCAGAGGCTCAGCTTGCCGCGATTCTGTTGGACGAAGTAAGCGCTGCGATCGTTCTTTATATAGGGAATGATGCGCGAGCGATCGCCGCCCGGCGCGAGTTCCACTTTGACGATCTCGGCGCCCATCTCGGCCATCAGCTTGGTGACGGTCGGACCCGCGACGAACTGGGTAAAATCGAGCACCTTGTAGCCTTCAAGTAAGTGTTGAGGCGAGCTCGCGGCCATGCGCATCCTCCTGAATATCGCCGGCACGACAACAGTCCCGCCGGAGACTCACGTAATGATCGTGCTGTAGCAAGGCCCTCCCTCGTTAGGCAAACGTGGGCCGCGTTCTGCGTGCGGAAATTTCTGATCAAGGGCCGTCATCCGCGCCGTCAAGCGATGTTTGCCGGCCTGCATTTCCGTCACCCTGTGATCGACTTGCCGTGCGATCAGGGAAAGGAATCAACGGCCCTTGAATACCGCTTCGCGCTTCTGCAAAAAAGCGCTCATGCCCTCCTCGCGATCTTCGGT
>JBOHWM010000338.1:0-2748 GCA_050736555.1 Binataceae bacterium (SeqCode) | reverse complement strand
CCGGGTATCGCGCTAGGCTTCGACCCCTGCCCGCAATGCACCGCGCGCACCTGTATCAGCGCATGCCCCGGCGCGGCGGTAAGCTTCCCCGCCGGATGGGACATCCCGGGCTGCACCAAGCATCGCGTGGAGGCAGAATCAGATTGCGCCGCGCGATGCCATGCGCGCGTGGCGTGCGTGCTCGGACCCGAACACCGTTATCCTGATGATGAACTTGCTTATCATCAGGAACGCGCGCTGCGTTCCATCCGCGAATATTATTCGAAGCGGGATCGCACGCCGTGAGCGCGTTCGAATTCGCTTTGATCGGGAAACCGCTCAGCGCAGTTGTTTGGCCACGTTGGTGGCGAAATAAGTCAGGATGAGGTCGGCACCGGCGCGTTTTATCGACGTCAGCACCTCGAGCGTGACACGCTCTTCGTCAATCCAACCATTCATTCCAGCGGCGCGAATCATCGCGTATTCACCCGACACATTGTAGGCGGCCAGCGGCACGTGAAACTCATGCTTGGCACGATAGATCAAGTCGAGATAGCTGAGCGCCGGCTTCACCATCACGATATCGGCGCCCTCTTCGAGGTCGAGTGCGATTTCGCGCATCGCCTCGTCGCCGTTGGGCGGATCCATTTGATAGGAGCGACGGTCGCCGAATTGCGGAGCGGATTCCGCCGCTTCCCTGAACGGTCCGTAAAAGCCGGAGGCGAATTTCGCCGAATATGCCATGATCGGGATATGAGTGAAGCCGTGACGATCAAGTGCGCCGCGAATCGCGCCGACCCGCCCATCCATCATATCCGATGGCGCCACCATGTCGGCCCCGGCGCGCGCGTGTGAGAGCGCTTCGCGCGCCAGTAATTCAAGCGTAGCGTCATTGTCGACATCATTGCCGCTGAGCATGCCGCAATGCCCGTGAGACGTGTATTCACACATGCAAACGTCGGTGATGACCGCCAGACTTGGCACGTGTTCCTTGATTTCCCGGATGGCACGCTGCACTTCGCCATCGTCGTTCCAGGCCTCGCTGCCTTCGGCATCCTTATGGCGCGGGATACCGAACAAAATCACCGCCGGAACACCCGCCGCATGGGTTTCGCGCGCCTGCTCCAATACGTTGTCGACGGACAACTGCGCCACTCCGGGCATCGCGGCGACAGGCTTTTTCACAGCGCGTCCGGGGCACACGAAGAAGGGCTGAATCAGGTCTTCAGGCAACAGGCGGGTCTCGCGCACCATTCGGCGCAGGGTTTCAGTACGGCGCAGCCGGCGCGGACGATTGATTGGAAATGCCATCGGTATTCACCCCCAGCGCATCGCTGGCGAATTATAAATGCCGAGGAGGCCGCTTGTGAATAGAGGCCGAGCCTCAACGCGCGGCAGTCGTGGCATAGTGCGCGTTCACGATCGCGGTATTCGGGCTGAAGACACGCGCCGCCGGATTGTAGACTTCCGCCGTGTCAAGCAAAGAGAACGGCACCGAGGCGCCACCCAGAGCGCGCTGCGCCGCCATCGGATTACGCGCCTGCGCCAATTTAAAATTGTAACCGCCGGCAATCAGCACGGTGCCGTTCTTAAGCAGCGTCGCGGTGGCGTAATTGCGGAAATCATTCATGCTGCGATTACACGGGCTGCCCGGCCCCGCGTATCTGCCACCGATACATGTGAAGGAACCGGTGGGCGGATGGTAGATCGCCGCCGTCGCCAGCACAAATTGCGAATTGGAGCCGCCCGCGATCAACACGGTCCCGTCGGGCAGCGGCGTCGCGGTATGCTCGTAGCGCGCGCTGGTCATGCTGGTGCCGGTCTTGAACGCGACGGTAGTGAGCGTGAACTTGTCCGTCGCGGGATTAAACAATTCAGCGGTGGACAAGATCTGACCATGCTGATCCAGGCCGCCGGTGATCAACACCTGCCCATTCGGCAGCAGGGTCGCGCGATGCTCCTGGCGGGCCTCATGCATGCTGCCGGCAAGGGTGAACTTGCCGGTATCCGTATGGTAGATAGCGGCGCTGGCCTGTGCGACGCCGTGCGCATCACCGCCGCCCGCGATCAAGACATCGCCATTTTGTAACAGCGTCGCGGTTTGATTACCACGCGCCGCGGTCATCATACCCTGGTAATAGAATTTATCGGCCTGCGGGTCATAAAACCGCGTAACGTTGCCGGTTACGCTGAACTGACCGCTGGCCGGATCATAAAGCTCCGCCGTATCGACGTTGTTCACCCCATTGGTCGTGACATCGCCGCCGGTAATCAGCACTTTGCCGTTCTTGAGCAGGGTCGCCGTATGGTTATAGCGGGCCCGCGGCATATTGCCGGTCGGCTCGAATTTGTCCTGCGCGGGGTCGTACAACTCCGATGTACGTACCGGCCTGCCGGTGTGATCGATACCACCGCAAATAAGCACCCTGCCATCATTGAGCAAGGTCGCCGTATGGTAGGCGCGGCCAGTCAGCATGCTGCCCGTTAGGGCAAAGCCGCCAGTGGAAGGATCATAGATTTCAGCGCTCGAAGCGGCCGCACCCTCGTTCGCGACACCGCCCGCTATCAGCACCGTCCCACCGGGCAGCAGCGTCGCGGTGGCGGCGAAACGGGCGTCCACCAGAATAGCGCGTGGTCTCGAAGTCGGCGCCGTCCGAGCCGCCACGGGAAAAGTCTCACCGCTGGCGCAACCGGAAATCGCCGCCACTAGAAAAAGGCTGAAAATCCGCCAATTTAGCAGACGAAGCGAGCACATTAGCTGGATTAACC
>JBOHWM010000337.1:0-7565 GCA_050736555.1 Binataceae bacterium (SeqCode) | reverse complement strand
CAATGCGAGTATTACGCGCTCGAAGGCTTGAGTGCGCTGATGAGCACGATCAAGAAAGTCCGCGGCGCGCTCAATCCGACGTTGCAGGTCGAAGGCCTCGTGCTGACGATGTTCGACGCGCGCAATCGCCTGAGCCATGAAATCGCCCACGAAGTGCAGGTGCATTTCCCCGATTTGATCTTCCAAAGCGTCATTCCACGCAACGTCAGGCTCTCCGAAAGCCCCAGCCATGGCCTGTCGGTGATTGAATACGACGGCAAGTCGGCCGGTGCCGAAGCCTACCAGGCGTTGGCCGGCGAGATACTGCAACGCGACCATATCCTTTATGGGTCCGCGGCGAATAAACCTCAGAATGGCAAAAAAGAACGTCGTTCATGGAATTTGCGAGCGCTCTTCAATCGCGAAACTGAACGCGCCAAAAAAGGTCGACGAGAGGAAGGTTAATATGCGCAAACCGCTGGGACGCGGACTCGACGCCTTGATTGAGAGCACCGTGGGCGAGGCTGCCGCACCCGCAAGCACCGATCAGACCGGCGGTCCCGCGTTGAGCATGGTCGCGCCGGAGCGAATCGCGCCGAGTCCGTTTCAGCCACGACGTCATTTCGATCCCGACGCATTGAGCGAATTGACGGAGGCGATCAAAAGCCAGGGCGTGATCGAGCCTTTGATCGTGCGTCGAGTCGGCAACGGTGACACGGATGCTGGCTACGAGCTTATCGCGGGGGAACGGCGCCTGCGGGCGGCACGCGCGGCTGGTCTTAGCGAAGTCCCGGTGATTGTGCGTCAGCTCGACGACCGCGCCGCACTGGAGATGTCGCTGGTCGAGAATCTCTCGCGCGAGGACCTCAATGCGGTCGAAGAAGGGCGCGCTTTTATGCGGCTCAATCGCGAATTCGGTCTCAGCCATGACGATATCGCGACCCGTATCGGCAAGAGCCGCCCGTACGTCACCAACGCGATTCGTTTGCTGGAACTGCCGATTCCGGTGATCGAGCTGATTATGCAAGGGGTGCTGACCACCGGGCAGGTACGTCCCTTGTTGGCGCTGGGCTCGACCGAGGAGCAAATCGCGGCGGCGCGTCGGATCGCGGAGGGTGGCATTTCCGCGCGTGGCGCCGAGGAGATCGTCCACGCCAACCGCGCGCCGAAGCCCGCCAGGGCGCCAGCCAAACTGCATGCGGTACCTGTCGCTGATCCAAATATAACGGCGTTAGTCGATTCCGTGCAACGTGCGCTAAAACGCAAAGTGCGTATCGTGCCGCGGCAAGGGAATACGCCCGGACGGCTGGAACTCGACTTTTACAACGACGACGATCTGGGTGCGCTCGCGCGGATCCTGACGGTTGCCGGCAGCGCCATCAGTTCCGACGTCCGTTGATTGACGATCAGAGGTCATCACGGCTAAAGATAGCACGCTGATTTAGACGTATCTTAAAGATGCTTCTCACGTTTGATCTTTTGATGTAGAGCGTTACCTTCGAAATTTGACAAGTAGGATGTGTCCAGGCAGCAAGATTGGTGGAGCAGAGGGCGAGCAAAATTCTCGGAGGTAAGTGGGAAGGCCAAGCCACCCAGTTGCCGCTTGCCGGGCTTGAAATCGCTCCCAGACGCGAGCGGCCGTGTACTAAGGGTTCCTCCTCGGCACAAATACCGATGGAGATGGAGGCTGTCGCCGAAGGGCTCTATCGGCGTTACGCCGATAAATTGATAATCAATCCCGACCTTACACGGGCGCTTGTCTCTTTTCAAGGGAATAAGGATAAACCGCTTTACAGATGGTTTAAGTATAGAGAGGCCTTTTCGCACGAGTTTGTGCGTTACGCCCTGGACCATTTCGCATCTCCCGCACGCCGCACTCGAAGCATTTTAGATCCCTTTGCCGGAGCAGGTACTACGCTGACCACCGCTGCACGAGGCGGATGGCATGCAACGGGCATCGAGATGCTCCCGGTAGGCACTGCGGCCATGCGGGCAAGGCTAATCGCTGATGTAGCGGTTCTGGAAGAATTTGAAGATGCGCTTGCGCGACTTCAAAGTCTAGGGCTGAGCAAATCCGACTCCACTTGGAAATTTCCCCATCTGCGGATTACCAGGAGAGCGTTTCCGCCGAAGAACGAGCATGCTCTAGAAGCATTCATCCAGTTTCTTCAAGAAATCGAGAACGAAGATATAAGGTATTTGTTCTGGTTCGCCGCATTCTCTATTTTGGAGGATATCAGCTACACGCGGAAGGACGGCCAATACCTGCGGTGGGATAACCGATCCGGTCGGAAGCTTCGTTCAAACTTCAATAAAGGCGTTATTCGAGACTTCGAGGCCGCGCTTCTGCGAAAGTTGGATGTTATGTGCCACGATCTACGCTGGCGAGATGGTGGAACATTTTCGCAGCGCGTTGAACTTATCGAGGGATCTTGTCTCGAAAAGTTGCCAACATTAGGTAACGACAGTTTCGACTTGGTAATTACTTCGCCACCATATTGCAACCGGTATGATTATACGAGGACTTACGCGCTTGAACTGGCATTCCTTGGTTTCGGGGAAGATCGGCTGCGCTGCCTTCGTCAAAGTCTTCTGTCCGCGACCGTTGAAAATAAGAGCAAGCGCGCATCTATCGCCGCGGAGTATGCGATTGCCGGGAATTCCCTCGAATATCACGACGCGGCTAAATCGTTCGAGCAACAACAATTTCTCGGAGAAGCTCTCCGTCAGCTCAGAGCCGCACGAGCGAAGGGCGAACTGAACAATTCGAATATTCCCGACATGGTGGATAATTATTTCTTCGAGATGAATCTTGTTATTCGGCAACTTGCCCGAGTAACTGCCCATGGTGGCCGTATTCTAATGGTTAATGACAATGTACAATATCAGGGTATTGAGATACCGGTCGACTTCATCTTATCCGATTTCGCCAAGAGAGCTGGTCTCGATGTCGAAACAATTTGGGTTTTGCCAAAAGGCAAAGGAAACAGCAGTCAGCAAATGGGTATCCACGGCCGCCACGAATTGCGC
The DNA here is from genome assembly GCA_050736555.1 of Binataceae bacterium (SeqCode). Lineage (GTDB taxonomy): Bacteria > Desulfobacterota > Binatia > Binatales > Binataceae > JBOHWJ01. Next base: position 4,556 of record JBOHWM010000337.1, on the reverse strand, counting down.
AAATGTGTTTACGTTTGGGTAAAGCACTGATCAGCCCAAACTCGTGCCACCGCTCACAAACTATGCCAAGGACTTGCAGCTTGCGCGCTCCCTGCTGATTGTTGCTTCGCTGCAGAAGCGAAGAGACTTAAAGGCGAGGCAAGCTGTCGGCAGTTTTGAGGAAACACTCGAATGGGAACCGCTCGATATGTTCATGATCGATCGGGAGGTATGGAGCTACGCTGTAGATCGGCAACTGTACGATCCTAAGTTTGTATTTTGTCACCCAAAAATCATATTGCGTGATCCTTCGACAAGCCTCTATTACCGAGGTCTCAGCGGTATATCAATTAAGATTGCCAAAGGCCATGTTGGCGCGATCGAGGGCCTGGAGATGGGGAGCTCCCGTGCGCGGATTACCGATGAGAAGGCGTTGCGAATCGCGCCAGGACGTATAACAGTTTCATTTGCTCAGTTGTCAAAAACTCCACCGATTGGACCTTGGAAAACGGTTATCGCACAATAATAGCGACCCTCGGCATTACACTCGATGGCGCCATGCGCGCGAAGATCGGCGAGATTGCTGAACAACGGATCCGCAGCTTGATGGTAGCTTGGCTCTGGGAAAATCATCTGGTTGAACTACCTACGTTATCAGACGAGCAGTTGCAAAATGACGATTTGCCCAGTACTTACAATTTGACGGGCGGCATTGACATGCGATTCGGGTCCGATCCGGATGTCGCTTTTTCGGCTGCGAACACCTCCAAGATGTTAGTGGTGATCGAGATTAAAGGCGGAAATGATCCCGCAGGGGCGCTGGAGCGGTACGGGGCGGCCAAGAAATCGTTCGAACATGCACTTCAGTCTAATCCTTTATGCAAAAACTTTTCCCTCTGCGCAATCTACACCGATGAGATGACACGACGAATCGACGGGGACAGATTGGTTGAGAAGAGCTTTAACATCGTCTCTATCTTAGACGATCCCGGCGAACGAAACCTTTTTTTTCGCGAGATATTTCATTTTGCGCTGCGACTGGTTCAATAAACGCGCCAATCGCCACCAGCTCAGCCTGGCGGTTTCCCGCCATTCAAGTACGCGCACTGCGCTTCCTGCCGATCAGGGCTTGCGCGTCATGCATGACCTGCTAATGCGGAACTGGAGCGAGTAATGGCATTGCCGCGCTAACATTGTATCTCGTGGTTTCTTGCACAATAACCGCCATCTGCCTGCGTGTGGCGCATCAAGGCCGAAGATCTAATCGACACCCGATTTCTTGTTCGACGCGCGTCGAAAGCATCCAACGATGTGATCATTGACGAGGCCAACCGACTGCATGAAGGCGTAACAGATCTTCGGGCCGACGAATTTGAAGCCGCGCTTCATCAAGTCCTTGCTCAACGCGCGCGACAAAGCCGTCTCGGCGGGCAGGTCCTTAAGCGCTCGTGGCGCGTTGACGATGGGCCGCCCGTCGACGAACCCCCATAGATAGCGGTCGAACGTGCCGAATTCGCGCTGAACCGCAAGAAAAGCGCGGGCGTTGCCGATGGCGGCTTCGATTTTGGCGCGGCTGCGCACGATGCCGGAATCGGCAAGCAAACGGCTTACATCCCGTGCGGTAAATCGCGCAATCAGATTTGCGTCGAAGGAAGCGAACGCACGGCGATAATTTTCCCGTTTGGCTAGAATCGTTGACCACGAAAGCCCGGCTTGCGCGCCCTCCAGGAGCAACATCTCGAACAGGACGCGGTCTTCGTGGCAGGGCACGCCCCACTCCTCGTCATGATGCTTGATATTGCGGGGGTCGCGAGCCCAAGGGCAGCGACTAATGCTTGTAGTCACCGTGCATCCCTGAGCGGGTTTCGCTCACCCGACATAACGCTCCATGAACTCCCCGTCGATTCCTTTTTTCTGCCGACGATGAAACGAAACTGGCCACAGAACGTTCGTGAACGAGAGTCTCCGGTCCTTCTACCACGCTATTGCGCACTCGCCCAGACCATTACTAAGGTTCGGCGTCGAAAACGACCGATGCTAAGCGGCTTACAAACGCAATTGCCCGAGCTTCGAAGATTTGAGGGGGACGATGAAACCGGCGCCGGGGCGGATTCTTTCCGCTTGCGCGACAATATCTGGCCACCACTTCGCCATCCTCCAAGCCTGACTCCACAATTTGGGCGCGGTCCAGCCTCTGGCCAGAAAAAAGGCGGTCAGTCCCGACTCTAACCACGCGCGCCTCTCGAATTGATTTTGCGAAATGCGCACGTCGCCAGAAACGATAATCTAGTCGCCTTCCGATGCGAGAGTGTGTATCCATTCGACGCCAGGAGTATGAGGCGCAAATCGATCGCGAAGATAGTTTGTGGCCTTCATCACCTTCGAGAGCGCGGAGCGGCGACAAGCCGCGGCGTCGTCGTATTATCAAAGAAGAACCTCAAGCCGCAAGGCGCAGCTCATGTTCGACCGCGATTCGCACCGATCGTTGTTCCACGCTGAACCAATTCATGACTGTTGACGAGCGCATCCCTAAGACGCAGGGTTTCCGGTACATCGGAAGACCGGACGCCTACCACCATAGAGACCCAGGAGAGAGCGAAAGTGGAATTCCCACAAACACGTGAGGAGCAACGTCGGGTTCTGCCGCGCGTCGTTGAAGACGTGCGGAGCGTGCTGGCGGCCGGCGCCGATGATGATGCGAAGTTTCGGACAGCGCGCGGCCGTGCCACTGAACATCAGGTTGACGACGACCCACGTGCTATCGAATGGGAACTCGACCATCGGATGCGGATATCCGAGCACGCTCTGCTGCCAGCATATCGGCGAGATGGGATGAATGAAGACGACCGCGCCGCGTCGGTTGAGCTCGTCGAAGACTGGATCGAGCCGCTGGTCGCCGAGGTACACGCCGTTGAAGTTGACCAGCAGGACGACGCCGTCAAGCTTCAGCGTACCGAGGGCATAGGCGATCTCCTCCAGGGGCTCGTCAACGTCGGGAAGCGGCGGGCGAAGCCGCCAAAGCGGCCGCGATGGCCGCCTATGATACGCGCGGCAAACTCGTTCACCGATCGGGCCAGCAAACGTTGACAAGCTCCTCGACGTGTTCGTATCGAGACATTGGCTGAGTTGCCGAATCACGCTTGTCGCACAGTCGCCCGGCCTCCGCGCCCGAGGCGCGCGCGACCGCGTCAACCGCGTCGCAGTGATTTCCTCGACCGCGACGAGGCCTTATCTTCAAAAAGCTCGCCGAATAGCTCGATCACCTTTTCCCTCGCGTCCGCAAGCACTGCGCGGCCCAGCGGGGTTGCACGGTAAACGCGCCGCGCCCATTTGCCCGAACGCTCTTCGACCGAACGTAGATAACCCTTGCGCTCCATCCCGTGCAAAATTGGGTAAAGGCTGCCGCCGCTCAGCTTATAACCGTGGCGCGCCAGTTCTTCGATTATCCCGAAGCCGAAAATCGGCTCTTCACTCGCATGGTGCAGGATGTGGAGACGAATCAAACCAGCATAAAGCTGGCGATCTTGCCGTTCGGCGTGATGCCGGATTGTCGGAATCACGCCCGCACCGTGCGTTTTCCAACTTTTTCGTCCTGAAGCTGGTCTGGGCTTCGCAGGGGGAGTTACTGTTGTCTGTAACATTTAAGATGTGTGACCAGGTTTCGCTGGCGCCGGTTCCTCCGCCCATTGCAGCAACTCGCGGCGCTGCTCCGCAGTCAATTTTGCGGCCGGATGAAGGAAGTCATAATCTCCAGGCGGCATCGAATGGCCCTTGATCACCTTGGCGATCGCGGTCTTATCGGCGTTCCTCCGGCTCGCGCTGTAACTGTCCCAGTCGGAAAAATCCAGCGCGTTCAGCGCACTGCGTGCGCCAAACAGGTAGGAAGGCGCAAGCTTTGCGTTCCAAGGGCCGGGATGCTGGGCGGAATGGCAGTCAAAGCAGGAAGTTTTCAGCGTTTGCTCGACCTCCGGATTGGAACTCACCACCGTTGAGGCGCCGCTCTGGTTCATCACGGATGTATTGGACTTGGCGCCGGAGCATCCCGCAATAGACATGATGGCTACCGCCGCGACGGCAATAAAGAACGCGTGCACAGAGATTTTGGCGACAGAACACTTCCGGGGAGTTTGACGCATCGAATTCTTCCTGGGAGAGCAAGCCGGTCCACGTCGTAGTGGCGGACCTTGAATTGTTGCGTGTCGGATGACACCATGACATCCGTTTTGCGACATCGAAGTTCGACTCTGTAACACGACTTCGTCTACCGTTACAATGGGCCCGGTGAGCGACTTGCAAACGCAGAGAAGACTGGCTGTCCAGTCGGAAGTCACACCCGTAATCCTGAACGCAACTCCCATACTCGTCCGCTCGTTCCGCTTCGCTCTGCTAGCGACGAATTCAGCACGAGTCGCGGACTGACGGCACAGTCGAGCGATTGAAGAGCGCGGTTTCGCAAATAAGCTCGTCACCGGCAACATCCTGAGGCACTGTCCACACTTGAACATCGCATCCCTTGGTCCTGATGATTTTGGCGTTTGGTTTTGCCTGGAGCATGGGCGCCCACTATACCGGCGCCT
>JBOHWM010000336.1:0-1727 GCA_050736555.1 Binataceae bacterium (SeqCode) | reverse complement strand
TCAAACCAGCGCCACTGAGCCGGGTGCTGTTCGCCGCCGCCGCAATAGTCTATTTGGGCGGTGTCGCCGCCGCGTCGTTTCAGCTGGTGGCGGGTATGCGAGTGGCGGGCATCGGTGTAATCGTTCTTGCGCTGTGGCTGGCGCGTTATGACGTAGCGCGGCGGACGGTTCATCAAAAGGGTCTCACCCGTTTCATCGCGGCGAGTTTGCTGGGCGGTTACGTATGGCTGGCGGCCAGCGGCGTGCTGTGGTTTGTGTTTGCCGGCGCGCTGGCGGGTTATCGTTATGACGCGATGTTGCACAGTGTCTTTTTGGGCTTCGTGTTTTCGATGATCTTCGCCCATGCCCCGGTGATCTTCCCGGCCGTGACGGGCAAGCCGATGCCGTATCGCCGGGCCTTTTACGTCCACGTGATTTTGTTGCACCTGTCGCTGCTGTTGCGCATCGTTGGCGGCGATCTGTTTGGCTCGTTTCAAGCATATCAATGGGGTGGGCTGCTCAACGTGGTGACACTGCTGGTATTCCTGGGTAACACCGGCTTCGCTCTGATGAATGTGAAGATAGGCAATCAAGGTGGTTTTTCCCGGCCTCGCGGCGAGGCGCGGATCTTGCTGTCGCGCAAGAGTGCGGGTTCGGCGGCGCCGCGGATCAGCGAAGGGCTGAACGGCGGGCGTCGGCGGTTTATCGGGAGGCTTATCGATGGCCGATAACCTAGGCCTCACCGCCATTGATCCGCGTGATTACCTCGTCACCGAGCGGCTGCGTGACGGCGGCACGATGCGCATTCGCGCGATCCGGCCCGACGACCAGCAACGGCTGCGGTGGCACTTCGAAAGCCTGAGCGCGCAGGCGCGCTATTTTCGTTTTTTCGGCGAGCGAAGCACACTCGCACAGGCGGATTTGGCGTACTTCACTGAACTTGATTTTGTGCGTCATGTCGGACTGGCCGCCACAGTGGCGGAAAATGGACTGGAGCGCTTCATCGGCGTCGGCCGGTATTTCCGCGGCGAGGATGCACGCGCTGAGATTGCGCTGGCGGTACTCGACCAGCATCAGGGCCGGGGCATTGGGTCGCTGCTAATCAAACATCTCGCCCTCCTTGCCGGCCAAGCGGGCATCGTTGAATTCGTGGCCGACGTGATGGGCGGCAACCGCCGCGTACTTGAGTTTCTACGCCGCCGCGGCTGCGTGATCCATCACACCAATGCCAGCGGCATAATCCATTTCACGTTGCGTTGTGCCGAGTCCTTCTCGGCGGCAACGAGGCGAAGTTGAAAATCAAGATCGAACACGACGGCCAGCCGGCCGCCGAGAGGAGCAAAGAACATGGCGGACTTTTATGTGAAAGATGCGTCTAAACATCGGCAGAAATTGCGCCAGCTCAAACCCGACACCGCCAAGGCCTTCGCCAACTTCAGCGAAGTGGTGTTCAAAGACGACGCGCTGTCGAAGAAGGTCAAGAACCTGATCGCCATCGCGGTCGCCCACGTGACCCAATGTCCGTGGTGCATCGACGGCCATACGCGGGCCGCCAAGCAACTCGGCGCTACCGATGCCGAAATTGCCGAGGCCGTGTTCGTCGCGATGGAGATGCGCGCGGGTGCGGCTTTCACGCATGGCGCGATCGCCATGGCCGCGACCGACGAGCACGAACACTGAATTCGGCGGCGGGCGCGCGCACCCTGGCATGAGCATGATTCATGACTTGTGCGCGTGTCCGCCACGCA
>JBOHWM010000335.1:0-4479 GCA_050736555.1 Binataceae bacterium (SeqCode) | reverse complement strand
GAATGCGATCTCGGGGCCGCCAAACTTCATGGGGCCGGGTTCGCGGGCAATTTTAACTCCGCGGGCACGCAAATTGTCGCAGGTTTTATAGAGATCGTCGACGCCGATGGCGAGATGGCCAAAAGCGTCACCGTGTCGATAATCCGACTTGCCCCAGTTGTGGGTTAGCTCGACCACGGTATTTTCGCGTTCATCGCCGTAGCCAACGAAGGCGAGCGTGAATTCGCCGCTGGGATAATCTTTCCTGCGCAGCAGGCTCATGCCGAGCTCCTCGCAATAAAATTTAAGCGTTTCATCGAGGTCGTTGACCCTAATCATCGTGTGCATCAAACGCATCGCATTAATTCCCCTCAGGCCGGTTTCGGCGCGCGGCAATCGCGCGCCCAAGTTGGTCCTTCAGTTCGTCGAAGACCTGTTCGGTTGGCGTGATGCCCGCGCGTTCCATTCGCTCGACCAATTCCCATCGTGCAATTCCGAGCATCCGCTGAGCTTCATGTTCATGGAGGCGCTTTGAGCGAAGCAATTCCATGACGGCGAACTCACGCACGCGCGCGACGAACTCCGCCTCGGGGAATTGTTCATCGAAAATATCCTGAGCCAGGTCGAGTTTGATTTCCACCACAATTGCCGCTCGAGCGTCAGGAACTTATCGCACCATGTTGTTTATTCTGGCCTCAACCTCGCTTCAAGAAAAGCATCGCCGCGAGCGCATAATCGAGGGTACCGCTTTGGCAGCGGGCCGCGCGGTATGGCAGAATCGGCGCGTTGCCGATTATTGGCCAGCGCGCGTCGTAGACCGGGCCTTGCAGCTCACGCGCGGCGGATAGTTGGGTAACACGCGGGGCAAGCGGATGGATTTCAATTACAGCGAAGATGACGTGGCTTTCCGTAACGAATTCCGTGCCTGGCTGGAGCGCAACGCGCCACGAAATCGAACGGTGCCGCTGGACGGCATTGTCGACGGCGGTGAAGAGGAATGGAACCAGCGGGTGGGATGGTGGCGTAAGCTCGCGGCGGCCGGATGGACCTGCGTGGATTGGCCGCGCGAGTTCGGCGGGCGCGGACTAAACCTGCTGCAGACGGTGATTTATCACGAGGAATTGAGCCGATTTAGCGCGCCTTTACCGTACGTCGGTTCGGGCCCCGGACTCACCGGACCTACCTTGATGCATTGGGGCAGTGACGAACAGAAACGGCGCTTTATTCCCAAAATCATCACGGGTGAAGAAATCTGGTGCCAAGGTTACTCCGAACCCAACGCCGGGTCAGACCTGGCGTCGCTGCGCACACGCGCGGTCGAGGAAGGCGATTACTTCGTCATAAGCGGGCAGAAGATCTGGACTTCGAACGCACAATATTCCGATTGGGCGTTCGTGCTATGCCGCACCGATTCCGAAGCTCCCAAGCATCGCGGCATCAGCTATTTGCTCGTCGATATGAAAACGCCGGGGATCACTGTGCGACCGTTGGTGCAGATGACCGGCGCGCGCGGCTTCAATGAGGTTTTTTTCGACCAGGTGCGTGTGCCCAGAAAAAACCTGGTCGGCGAAAAGAACCAAGGCTGGCAGGTCGCCATCACCACCCTGATGTACGAACGCAACGGCGGCGGACGGCCACTGATGCCGATGATTGATGAACTGGCAAAACTGGCGCGTACGGTCTCACGCAATGGCCGTCCGGCGTGGCACGATTCCTCCGTGCGTCAGAAACTCGCGCAATTCAAATGTGAAGCCACGGCGCTCAAGTACACCGGGTTGCGTCAATTGACGCGCCGTTTGAAGGGACTGCCGCCCGGTCCCGAGGGCTCCATGATGAAGTTGTGCGCGACCGAGCTGAATCTTGCGATACAGCTCTTCGCAATGGAACTGCTGGGCACCTACAGCCAGCTCGAACATCAGGCACCGTACGCATTTGACGAGGGTCGCTGGTCCGACCGGAGGTTGGGCGCGCGGGCGGGAACGAGCGCGGCCGGTACTAACCAGATTCAACACAATATCATCGGCGAGCGCGTGCTCGGTTTGCCCAAAGGATGACTCGCGTTGATGCGCGGTGATCGCGTCAAGCGAAGCCGCCAGCCGCTTGACTCGGGCACGGCTCATCACAACACTTGCGGATTTGTGCCCCGCCGCTATCCGACCTCGCGTGAAGCGCTCGCGATTGCATGATTAAAAAATCACTCGCAGTCAGTCTCTCGGTGCTATTTGGCGTAGCGCTCGCGTTGATCATCGCGGATATCGGTGTGCGCATAGCCAATCATTGGTTCCCCTACTTTTACTGCTATGATCAGGCTCGCGGATGGGGACTGCAGCCCGGCACGGCTGGCTATTACAATCGCGAGGGCCACGCCTACGTCGGCATCAACCACGACGGCTTCCGCGGGCCCGATTATCCCAAGGCCAAACCGCCCGGAACGATTCGGGTCGCGGTGCTGGGCGATTCCTATGTCGAAGCGATGCAAGTCCCTGAAAATGAGACCTTCACCGCGATCATCCAAAAACGCTTGCGGGACTGCCCGGAATTAAAGGGCAAGGCGGTCGAAGCCATGAACTTCGGCGTCGACGGCTATGGCACGGCGCAGGAATTGCTCACGCTCAGACGCAAGGCATGGGACTATTCGCCGGATATCGTCGTGCTGGCGATATTTTTGGGCAATGACATCCGCAACAACTCGGTTGCGCTGGAAGGCGATCAATGCCGGCCATTTTACACTTACCGCGACGGTGAGTTGCGCCTGACCGGGCCATTCGAGCAGTCGCAAAGCTTCCGGCTATGGTGCATGGCGCGCTTTGATTACCGCGACGGGCGTTTGCTCGGCCTTTTCAGCAATGCGTGGAACATCATAAGAAACCCGCAGCGAGTTCCGAGCGCCGGCCATCCACAGGAGCGGGCGATAAATTACAACATCTATAAGCCCCCTGCCGATCCGGCGTGGAAGTCCGCATGGCGGGTAACTGAAGGCTTGGTGGCGCAAGTGAACCACGAGGTCACGCGGCATCACGCGATGTTTCTCGCGATTACCGAGGATACCGGCATACAGGTTTGGCCCGATCCGCGCGTGGTCGCGAAATTTGAGGAAAAACTGGGCGTGCCGGATCTTTTTTATCCGGACCGGCGCATAGCGGCGTTAGGTGCGCAGGATGGATTCGCCGTGCTGACGCTGGCGCCGCCGCTGCAAAAATACGCGCAGCGGCATCACGTCTTCCTGCACGGCTTCGATAACACGCCGATGGGGTTTGGTCATTGGAATGCGACGGGGCATCGCGTGGCGGGAGAACTGATCGCGGGCAAGCTGTGCGAAATGATCGCGGCGGGGAAGTGCGCTACCTGTGGCGTCGAAAAACCGCCGGAATCCGGTGCGGCGCCATCTGGCAGTTAAAAAAAGCGGTCGGTAGCGTGACGGAAGTCAGACCGCTTGCCTCGACGATCCGCCGATTATCTTGTCACCCACAACCTCATGATAGAGCGTGCGCATGCGCCGCACCATCAGATCGAGTGAGAATTCCTCGCGTACCCGTCGAACGGCGGCCGCGCCGTACTGGGCACGCAGAGAGGCGTTGTCGAGCAGGCGATTGATGGCCTCGGCCAGCGCGGCCGGCTCACGCGGCGGCACCGTCAATCCAGTAACGCCGTCGATCGAAACATAAGGCACGCCCGAATCTATCCGCGTATTGACAACCGGCCTGCCGGACGCCATCGCCTCTAATTGTACAATGCCAAACGCCTCGCTGCGCGCGACCGAAGGCAGTACGAAAACGTCGGCGGCGTGATAGTGGGACACCATCGCGTCATCCCGTAGCTCCCCGACAAAATGCACGCGATCACCCACGCCGAGCGCGCGCGCTTCATGCTCAAGCCGCCGGCGCAGTGGACCGTCGCCGACCAACAGCAATACGGCGTTCACCTGGCGCATCGCCCGAATCAAAAATTCGAAGCCTTTGTAGTAGATCAGGCGACCGACTGCGAGAACAACGCGATCTCCGTAATGCGCGCGCAAGGCCATCACCATACCGGTTTCGGGACGGATGAAGCGTTCGGGCACGATCCCAAAGGGAATCACGCGCGTGCGATCATGATACGCTCGCAGCCGCGCCGAGCTTTCGAGATAGTTCGGTGAAGTGACAACGCAGGCGGCGGCACGCCGCATCAGGCGATGCTCGAAAGGCGCCAAGAGGCGCATTACCCGATGCTGGCGCACGATATCACTGTGCCAGGTAACGATCAGATGACCGCTATGGCCACTCAATTGATAGGCCAACATCGCCGCCGGATTGGGCAGATGCAAATGAACAATATGCGCCGCACTTTGGCGGATATGCCGCACCATACCCGGACATAATGGCGCCGACATGACTGTGCACCATCGCGCCACCCGCGTAACCTTCACGCCATCCAGCATGTCGACCGCATTGTAACGGCCGTCGTTGGCCACGATCACGCCCACTGGGGTGGATTTACTTAATTCACTGCACAGTGCATGCA
>JBOHWM010000334.1:0-12153 GCA_050736555.1 Binataceae bacterium (SeqCode) | reverse complement strand
GCCCAGGTGTTCGGTGATGGTTGGGTCATCACCGGTGAGATTGACCGCGCGCTCCAATTGATCGACGGCCTTCCGATATTCGTGTTTTTGATAGTAGACCCATCCCAGGCTATCGACGTAAAAACCGTCGGCCGGTTCGATTTTGAGCGCGCGCTTGATCAGCTTTTCCGCTTCGTCGAGGTTATGGCCCGCCTCGGCGTAGGTGTAGCCCAAATAATTAAGCGCCGGCGCGTTGCTGGGGTTGAGTTCGATAGCCTTGCACATTTCGTCGATGCCAAGCTGTTTTTGATGGTCCTCTTCATAAAGCGCGCCGAGCGCGAAGTGATATTTGTCGTTTTTCGGATCGAGGCTCACCATCTTTTTGGCCAAGCCGATGGCGTCCGGATAGTTCTTTTGCTCCTGGTAAACGCCGACCAGGAAACCCATAATCTCAGCGTCATTGGGGCGTTTTTTCAGCGCTTCGTTGAGATTTTCGATCGCCTTCGGATATTCGTTGCGCTTATCGTAAATGTAAGCGAGCTGCAGGCGCGATTCGACGTAATGGTCGTTGCTCTCGGGAATTTTGCCAAACTCCTCGAGCGCCTTATCGTTTTCGTTAAGTTCGGTGTAAACCGTGCCGAGATAATAATGGACGCGGTAGTTGTCAGGCTCCGAGCCGAGCACGAGATTAAATTCCGTCGCGGCGCGGTCAAAATCGCCGCGTTCAAAAAATAACAGGCCTATCTTGGTGCGCGTGTCGGCGGGGTCCGCTTCCCCCCGCACTTGCTTTTCGAGTGCGTTCAAAGCCTGGTTGAGGTTCTGATCACCAGTCGACAATTCCGCCAACCGCTTGCGCACGAGATCATTGTTGGGGTTTAGCTGCAGCACCCTCTGATAAAGTTCAGTGGCTTGCTTGGGCTTGTCTTCGAGTTCACGCAGCACGGCGAGATCGACCAACACCAGCTCGGAATTGGGATTGAGGCCGAGTGCTTTTTTATAATAGCCTTCGGCCGCGGGATAATTCTTCGCCGATACCATCACGCGCCCGGCATAGTAGTAACCCAGGAAGGAACTCGGATCGAGCGTGATCAGTTTGTCGAAGGTTGCCTGCGCCTGTTTATACTGGCGTTGTTGCGCATAAAGCGAGCCGAGAAACAGGTGAGCTTCCTGATTTTTCGGATCGAGCTGGATTACCTTTAGATACTGATGTTCGGCGTCGTCGTGATCACCGGTAGCGGTAGCTATTCCCGCCGCCAGCAAACGGGCACGGACATTGTCGGGCTCCAGTTTGATGGCGTCCTTGGCCTGCTCAAGCGCTTCCTGCAAACGTCCATCACGCACGTACAGCGTAGCCAGTTGGGTATGCAGGGTGGCATTATTCGGATCATACTTGACCGCGTCTTCGAAGCTCTTTAGGGCCTCCTGCGGATGACCTTCCTCGGTGGCGAATTGGGCATCCAAAAACGCACCCATCGCATGCGCGGATTTGGGGATATTAACCGCCGGAGTGCCGCCAAACGGACGCCCGCTATCGCTATTTACCGCTTCAACCGAATTGGGATGCGATGAACCAACCTGGGCGCATCCGGCCAGCATAACCATCACCGCCAGCGCCATCAGCGCCCATTGGGCAGAGCGTTTCATGTTAATTCGGGAACCTTGCGACCTAACGCATTGTACAGCTAACATAGCTCCTTCTAACCGTCAACGCGGCCAATGATTTCAGCGCGCGACTCTTCGCTTCAGCCCGAGCCGGCCTCGTGCCCGCCTAGTCTTGCGCCGCCGTGGCCGGCCGCGCAATCCCCACGACCCTCATGCTCTTACGCGCCCTTACATAGTGGCCACATCACTTCCAATTGAAACGCGAGACAAAGGCCGCATCCCACTCAATTCCCATCCGCAATATTGGTGTGGACGAGGAAACGCCGGTTCATGTGCGCTTGGGCGCCGGTGGTCGAAACCTGGGCCTGCTGTCGCTGATCGCCGTGATGTACCTGGTCGTCAGCGGTGGTGCATACGGCCTCGAAGACGCGGTGCGGATGGCGGGCCCGAACTTGACCTTGTTGCTCTGCGCGCTGGTGCCGTTGACGCTTAGCTTGCCCACTGCCCTGATGGCCGCCGAATTAACCGCCCTGATACCGGCTGAGGGCGGGTTTTATTTTTGGGTCAAGGAAGGATTCGGCGCGTGGGCCGGCTTTATCGAAGCCTATCTCACGATTTTGTATACGGCTGTCGATATGGCGATTTATCCCTTGCTGTTCGCCTCGTATTTGTCGTTCGTTATTCCGATAAGCATCACAGGACAGATGATCGCGGGGGTCGGCCTGATTTGGCTTTCAGGCTTGCTCAACGTCATGGGGGTGCGGCCGGTGGGGCGCGCCTCGTTGGCTTTGACGGTCATTCTGTTGGCGCCCTTCATTGCTTTCATCATCGTCGGTTTGCCGCGATTGATTCACTTTGTGCCGCCGAGCCAGCCGCTTGCGGGCAACGATTTCCTCGGCGCTCTTGGCGGTGGCCTGACCGTGGTGATTTGGAATTTCGGCGGATGGGAGAACTTGAGTGTGGTGGCGGGCGAGATCAAAGAGCCGCAACGCAACTATTTGCGTGCCGTCCTAGTTGCAGTACCACTGGTAACGCTGGGCTACCTGCTGCCGCTTGGGGTGGCGCTTTCCGGTGCCACATCCGGCGTGCGATGGCGCCTCGGATGGTTCGCTCAGGAGGGCCACCGCATTGGCGGGGCGCCGCTTGGGCTCGCATTGGGCGTCGGCGGCGCGGTGTGCGCCTTTGCGGTGTTCGAAGCGGCGATGCTGTGGGTGTCGCGCATGCCCTACGTATTGGCGCGCGAAGGCTATCTGCCGCCAATGCTCTCCAATATCTGGCTGGGCGGCGCGACGCCGGTGAAATCGATCCTGCTATGCTGCGCGGTGTTCACTTTGCTTTTGCCCTTGGGATTTGTCGCGCTGGTCATCTTGGATGTGTTCTTCTACATGGGCGCGCTAGCGCTCGAGATGGGCGCATTGATTCGTCTGCGGCGGCTGCGACCGCGTCGCGAGGGCCTCTTCGTCATTGGCGGCGGTCGAATTGCGTTATATGCAATCGTCGCGGCGCCGCTCCTGACATGGTTTGCCACCTTCGGATTGGCGCTGTCTCAAAGTGCGGGCAGGCGCGATTTCATCCTCGCGATCATCCTTGCGCTTTTGGGCTGGCCGGCCTATCGATGGTGCCGCTATCGCTACGGCGGCCCGCCGCTCGCTGCGCCAGCGGCCTCTTCGCTGCCGTAGCGACAAAAACTTCTAGGTCAACGACGCGCGGGAAGAAGCGTTCAGCTATTCCTGAGCCTATCCGCTAGGATACGAGTCCCGTCCTATGACTTGTTCGATGGAACACTATCCTTCGGGAGGCCGAAATTCCGCCAAGACGGCCGAGGTAGCCGCGGCAGAATCCTAACTGACCGGCGGCGCCGGGCTTTGCGTAAGCGGGGTTATTGGATCGTAAACTTTTGAAGGGCGCTGCTCTTGCGTGGCACGCATGATCGGGTGATCAAACACATGCAGCAGAAAAATCTGCTCGATCCAGCGCGCATTCTGAAACATTCGAGTGTATTTCAGGAAATGGTGGCGATCGATCTTGCGCATCGGCTGCGCGGCGTTGAATTCTTCGACGGCCAACCATTCTCCGGCGAACCGCGTGTGGCTGGGCTGGTTAATGTCGTCGAGATACAAGATGGTTAACGGCAAATACTTGGCTGGCTCTGGATCCGCGAACAAGGCAATCGCATCTTTGGCCGAGGAATAGTAATCCACGTCAACGGCTGCGAATCCGATCGGCGATGCGGAATTCAGCGTACGCGCAAACTGTCGGACGGTATCCTTCAGCTCTCCTATTACCAGCTTTCCATAAGCGGGTAGACGGCCTCTAAGAGTGCCCTGGTCCATCGGAAAATCGCCAGCCTGATATAGGTCCGGATGGTCGCGGTAATCACATGGTGGCGGCATACCGGCTCCGCTGTCGAAACCGATGACATTTATTTCCACTCCCGTGATGAACGACACCTTATGCGCGACTTTGCACAGATTCAGCAGGCCGTGTCCGCTCGCGACGCCGAATTCGACAACGGTTAGTGATGAGTGGCCATGCAGCCTCGCCTGTTCGGCCGCTTCGAGCACACCATAGGCGTAATGCCGGCGCTTGATGAGGTCGAATTTGACCTTCGCCCGGTACGAGCCGAAAAGGGCGACGAATCCCGCCAAAGCAGTCACGTGAAGGGGTTCGGTCATCCGATCGGCGAGCTTGTCCGCCCAGGTTCGGCGAATCACAATGTTTGAAGCATTCTGCTGAACGCGTTTCATGGTAACGCCGGATCGGTTGTGGCAAGCATATAGCGTGCCTTTATCTGTGTGATGCCATTAACTATTGTGATAGGTTCAAACGCACACTGTCGCGCATCCGAATGTAAAATAAGCCATGGTTACATGAACGTTTTTCATACCACCGTCAGCGCTTAAGAATATGGTCCGTCGCGAACACTGTCGGATCGCGACATTTGACGATGCTCGGTGCGGCTAAGGATGGGCCGCCGCGTGCCAATCCTAAGAACGGCGGGGCGGTGGGTTGTAAACGTGGTAAAACGCGAAGGCGACGATCACTAACGCGTGGCTGATTTTGCCCGACGCGATCAGTTCCTTGATTCGGCTCATCGGTACCAATACCACCTCGGTTTCCTCACTGCCGGAGGAATCCAGAGCCGGCTGTGCGATGCGACGGACGCCGCGGGCAAAGAACGAAAAGCAATAGTTCGGTTGGATCGCGGGATTCGGATGAACTTTGCCTAACGGGGTGATTTGCTCGGAATCGTAGCCGCTCTCCTCGATCATTTCGCGTCGCGCCGCGAGCAGCGGACCGCTGTCCTCCGGGTCCATCATGCCGCCCGGAATCTCAAGCGTGAAACCGCTGATGCCATGCCGATACTGCCGCACCATCACGACTTCATTGCGCGGTGTAAGAGGAATGATATTCACCCAGGCCGGCGCTTCGAGCACAAAAAAATCGTGCTCGCCGCGACGCGGGTGGCTGCTGCGACGCCGATGCAGGTCGAAAATCGGCGTGTGATAGACGCGCTCGGTCGTGAGTGCATGCCAGCGTCGCGCTCTCATCGTGAATCACTAGTGAAGCGCCCTTGGCGCGCAGCGAGCAAAGCCGTCCGCATGTTTGGTTGTCCTCTGCCTGTGCGGATATCAATCCATGGGTTGGGTGGCTCAGAAGAGGCGGCGATATTCAATCGCCGGACAACGATCCATGATGACCGTCAAGCCGCCCCGCTGCGCGATTTCCGCCGCTTCCTGGTTGATTACGCCCAACTGACCCCACAATATGCGCGCGCCTTTTTTCACCGCGTCCGCCGCGATTTCCGGCAGATACTCGGAGCGTCGAAACACGTCGACGATTTCGACTGCTTGCGGAATTGACTGCAGATCGGGATAACAGCGTTCGCCCAAGGTGTTTTGTAAGGCGTCGGGCTGGAGCTGTGGATTTACCGGAATAACGTGAAAGCCCTTTTGTTTGAGCAGTACCGCGATACGCAAACTGTCACGCGCCGGATCGTCGGAGCATCCAACGACCGCGACTGTGGTTGGTTTGGACAGAATCGCGCGGATTTCGCCGTCATCGGGGTTGACGAAGTTCATCGTTAGCCTTTTTGATGATTAAGCAGGCGATCGGCGATGCGCGGCACCAACCGCATGATTTCCTCGCGGCAGGCATTGAAAACCGTGTCGCCTTTTTCGAAAGGGTCTTCGATATCGCCGCTCTCGCCCGCGAAGGCACGTAGCGTAAAGACCTCGGCGTCTGGCGGCACCGCAAATTTTTCGGTCAAATCCAGTGCCTGCCGCTCAGTCATCGCAATTATCAGATCGGCGGCGGTGAGCAACTCCGGATGGCGCTTCAAGTCCACCGAAGTCGCCTCGTCGCCCAGATGGATGCCGACGTCGCGCAACGTCAGGCGGGTGTCGAGCGAGACAAGTGCGCCGTCCCGAGCGTAAGGCGCGATTCCGGCCGAGCGCACGCTTACAAGGTTTGCAGCCCCACGTTCTTCCAGTGCCCGTCGGATAAGGTACTCGGCCATCACGCTGCGGGCGGTGTTGGCCGCGCATATCAGAAGTACGGAACGAAAGCGCGGTGTCACAGGCACCGCGCTTTCCATTTTCGACACCGCTCAGACCGCTCCAGACATGACCTCGGCCATGTTTTCCTTCTTGCTCGCGCCCTTGCTCAATTCCTGCTTGAGGCGGCTGCCGAGTTCGGCGGGGTCCCAAATCTTGAGAGTGCCGGCGGGCGTGACTTTGCCCACGCTGTGCCAGCCCTTCATCAACCAGACCGTGCCGAGGCCCACACGGAACACCTCGCCATGCACGTCTTTGGCGTCGTCGCTGCCGAGCCAGGCGACCAGCGGTGCGACGTGGGCGGGACTGAATTTGTCGATTTCGCCAGCCTTGGGCTGCGGCATGGTCGCAGCGGTCTGCGGCGTCGCATCGATCGTGAGGCGCGTGCGGGCGACCGGCGCGATCGCGTTGGCGGTCACGGCGTAGCGCGACATCTCACGGTCCACGATGATGGCGAAGGCCGCCACCGAGGCCTTGGCGGTACCATAATTGCTCTGGCCGGCGTTGCCGAGCAGACCCGAATCCGAACTGGTGTTGATCAGGCGGCCGTTGAGCATGTTGCCGGTCTTGTGCTGCTCGCGCCAATACGCGCAGGCATGACGGGACATGTTGAAGGTGCCCTTGAGATGCACGTTGAGGACCGCGTCGAAGTCTTCTTCGCTCATATTGAAGATCATGCGATCGCGCAGGATGCCGGCGTTGTTGACCACGACGTTGAGCTTGCCGAAATTGTCCAGCGCGCATTCAACGATACGTTTGGCGGCTTTGAAATCCGTCACGCTTTCGAAATTGGCGACCGCTTCACCGCCCGCCGCGCGGATTTCCTTCACTACGTCCTCGGCTGGCGAGCGCGACTGTCCGGTGCCGTCAAAATGACCGCCGAGGTCGTTGACCACGACCTTGGCGCCATGCCTGGCCATCATCAGCGACTCTTCGCGGCCGATGCCGCGGCCGGCGCCGGTCACAATAGCGACTTTGCCTTCTAATAAAGCCATCTTTAATCGTTCCTCTCTCGTAACGGTTTGAGAATCACACGACCGCCCGCAGCCGATTCATGCCCGAATGACCGATGCTCTCCCTATGCTTTCTATCACAGGCCGGGCACAGGGGAATAATCGGCGAGATGGATTTTGCGCGCGCAAAATGATGAGCCAGATGACACAACAATCACAGGTTTGGACGCCACCCGCATGGCCTAATCGCGGCATAGGGTCGCATTAAAGGTCTTGACAGCGGGGCGGTTTTTAGGCCTTTTGGGCCCTACTGGAACTCGCCAGTGGAGCGCGTCTTCGAAACGACCGGACGAGTCCGCGAGCTGCGTTAAGAAAATAAATACGCGCTCCAGTCTAAATACCTTCGCTTGGGGATTTTAGGATGCAGAATCAGTTCAGCATTCTGGGGATGATCATGCAGGGGTGGTATGCGACCTACCCGCTGCTGGCCATATCGGTCATTTGCGTGACGGTGATTATCGAGCGTCTGTGGGCGCTGGCCGGTATCGGAAGCCGCGCGTCGCATCTCGCGGAAGGCCTGTTGGCGCCGCTGCGCCAAGGCAAATTCAACGAGGCGCTGCAGCAGATAAAGCATCGGCGCAATCCGGGCGAACGGATTTTCCACGAGCTAATCACCGAAGCGTCGCTGTCCGATCGCGCCCGGCTCGCGGAGGTGGACGAGGAACGCCGCTTCGCCGAATTGGTCGAGTTGAAACGGCTTATCTGGGTGCTGGCGACTTCCGGCGCCTCCGCGCCATTCATCGGATTATTCGGCACGGTCGTCGGCATACTGGTCGCGTTTCAATCGATGGCAATGATGGGGACGGGTGGGTTTTCAGTGGTCGCGGCGGGTATTTCGGAGGCGTTAATTTCGACCGCACTGGGCTTGGCCGTCGCGATCATCGCCGTTATCTTCTACAACTATTTCTCGCAAAAAATCGAGCGTATCAACGCGACGATCCATATATGTGCCGCGCGATTGATCGACGCCGCCATCCAAGGGAAGGAGAGCAATGGCAATTAGCTCGCCGTCCGGCGGCAGTGGGATGTTCTGGGAGATCAACATCACGCCGCTCACCGACATTTTCCTGGTTTTACTCATAATCTTCATGGTGACCACGTCGGTCGCGGTCGAGTCGGCGGCGCGCATTAATCTGCCGCTGGCCGACAACACCACGCCGGAGAACAAGGGCGTGGTCGTGACCTATACGGCCAACCATGAGCTTTTTGTCAATTCCAAAGATGTGCCGGAGCAGGAGTTCGAGCCCGCGCTTCACGACGCGCTCAGCCGGGTTGACGCCAAAATCGTGATTTTCCAGGGTGATCGCACGGTGTTGCTCGGTGATATGGTGCGGGTGCTGGATATCGCCAAGGCGGCCGGCGCTGAGCAGATTGCGATCGCGGCCAAACACGTTACGCGCGCGCAGTTCCAAGCCGCCAATTAACGGTAGCCGAACGGTCGCAGTTTGAGAGGGAAACCCTGCGCGCCTCCGGACAAGGTCCGGGCGTCCAAACTTCAAATGGTCATGGGGCTGCGGCCAGCCCACGAGCGATGAGCAAATGGCGATCCCGAACAACGAACAGGGCGGACTCTTCGCCACCATTAATATCACGCCGCTGACCGACATCTTTTTGGTGCTGCTCATAATTTTTATGGTGGCGACCGCCGTCACGATCGAGTCGGCCGCGCATGTGGATTTGCCCAAGCTGCAAGCTCCGACGGCGGCACAACAGCCCAAAGGCGTGACCGTCACTTATACTTCGGACCATCAAATCTTCGTCAATCAACAGCACGTGAGCGAAAAAGAGCTTGCTCCGACGTTACATGACGCACTGGCAAAAACGACAAAAAAACTTGTGATTTTCAACGGCGATCCGCAGGTGATCCTGGGCGATATGGTGAGGATCCTTGATATCGCCAAAAGTGCCGGTGCGGACAATATCGCGCTTGCGGTTTCACAATCCACGGAAGGCTCCCAGATGGCACCTGCCGAGCCTGGCCCAATCGCGCCTGAGCCGGTCGGTCCGGAACCGGTGGGTCCGGAGCCGGTCGCACCGGGAAATCAGTGATGAGTGCGACACCTTGCGGCATGCGAGGTCGAGAAGCTTTGCAAAATTTTGGCGCGCCTGCCCCGGGTTGGGCGCGGCCGTGATGAAGGCGGTATGACTTGAATACGACCATAATAGCCGCAATCATCGCGGCCTCGATTCTAGTCGTTGCCTCGATCCTCTACCTGGTTTTTTCGGGTCGGCGACGGCGTGCCGCGCTCGCCGCCGGCGCGGCTGAGCCGATTGCGCCGCTGCAATCGATTCGCGACGCACTGCGTTTTATGGCGGGGCCGCTGCCGATTTCCGTGTCACTCCATGTGCTGGTCCTGCTGGCGCTTTTATGGGGCGTACATATGACCGCGGGCCGCAATCTGATCGTGGTAAATTTGAGGGCCGGTCTCAGCGGCGGTGGCGGCGCCACCAACCAACTCAAGCATCTGGATTTGCCCGAAATGCCGATGCCGGAACATTCGGTGCCCTTGCCGATTGAGCGGCCGGTGGTGGCGGCGGCAAGCTCGCAAAGCATCACCGCGGCGACTCATTACGTCCGCACCGTTGCGGGCGGTGGCATCGGGATTGGCCGCGGCGGCGGTATCGGCGCGGGCTACGGCGAAGGCATCGGCGAAGGCTTCGGCGGGTTTATCGGGGGGCTGCGCAAGTCCGGCCTCGAAGTCACGCTGGTGATCGATGGCACCGGTTCAATGAAGCTCATCATCAACGATGTCAAGCGCAAGATGGAGGACCTGGTGCTTGCCATCCATCGGCTCGTGCCGACCGCCAAAATCGGTATCGTGGTTTTCGGCGGGCGTGGCGAGCCAATCGAGGTCCAGCCGCTAACGGTGTCGCCACGTTTGCTGGTGTATTTCCTCTCGAATATCCAGGCGCACAACGGCGGCGAATGGCAGGAGAATACCTTGGGCGCGGCGCGGACGGCGGTTGATAAAATGGGTTGGTCGGCACCGGCCAAAAAGGTCATCGTGCTGGTCGGTGATACGCCGCCGTTCAAGGAGGACATGGAGCCGACGCTCGAACTGGTGCGGCAGTTTCGCGCTGAAAATGGCACCTTCAATACGGTTGACGTTACCGTCGAGGAACATACGCAGTTCGTAATCGAATGGGCCAAGGAGCAAGGTCTGCCGCCGCCCAAGAAAATCTCGGCGCTGCCCGGCTTCTATTTGCAGACTCAGCACGCCTACCAGACTCTGGCCTCAGCCGGCGGTGGATCATGGCGCAGCCTCACACGCGACACGCAGATCAATCAGCAGGTCTTGATTCTGGCCTTCGGTAATCAATGGCGGCAGGATGTCGCTGCGTTTGGCCGCGGGCTGGTCGCGACGAAGCCGAGCCGCGATCCCTGAGCGGGGCTGCGGAAGACTCGTGAAATGCTCGGCTAGCTGGTAGCGGGGCTGAGGTGTTTGGCGCGTGAGCGTTTCCGGTGAGCTACCATTCAACCTCGAGTCGTCCGCCGCTAACATTTTCCACCAATGTCTTGTACGGCGTTGGAACGGTCGCCTTTGGTGTGCACACGACCGCGCTTTCCCTTTTGTTGCTATTCTTCAACCAGGTGGTGGGGTTGCCGGCGGCATGGGGGGGCGCGGCGCTGATGATAACACTGATCTTCGATGCGATCTGCGATCCGGTGATCGGGGAATGGTCGGATCACACGCGCTCGCGATGGGGCCGTCGCCATCCCTTCATGTACGCCTCCGCGGTTCCGGCCGCAGTCGCATTCTACTTTCTGTTTAATCCCCCGCTCGGATGGCCGAAGAGCGATCTGCTGGTTTACATGGTCGCGATGCTGGTCACGGTGCGGGTGCTGTTGAGCCTGTATGAAATTCCCAGCTCAGCGCTGGGGCCGGAACTCACTCTGGATTACGACCAGCGCACGACCCTGATGAGTTCGCGCTTCTTTTTCGGAGCGGTCGGCGGGGCGGGCATGTCGATACTCGCGTTCCAGGTGTTCCTGCGCAAGGACGCGACTCATCCGCTGGGTTTGCTGAACCGCGCCGGCTACAACGAATACGCGCTTGTCGCGAGCATCGCGATTTTCTTCTCGATCATCATCTCATGCGTGGGCACTCATCGCTTCATCACGGCCCTGGTCCATAAGCCGAGAATAGTGGGCTCGTGGCGGGAGAAGCTCGGAGAGCTCAGCGGGACGCTGACGAATCGATCTTTCCTCGCGCTGACGGTTGCGGGAATGGTCGGCGCCATTTCAGGCGGCGTTAGGCAAGGGCTCGGCCTTTACATCGCGAGCTATTTCTTTGAGCTCACGCCCGCCCAGCTCTCGTATCTTGCCATGGTTGGTCTCGTCGCGGCCTTTGCCGGGGTCGGTCTGGCGCCGGCAATCTCGATGCGGTTCGGGAAGAAGCCAGCGATGATCGGCGTCTTTTTCGCCTCGCTGTTCGCGTCAATCACGCCTATCACGATGCGCCTGCTCGGGCTCGCGCCGCCCAACCACACCGGCGCGTTGCTCGCGCTCGTGATCGTATTCGAATTCATCGCCAGCACCCTTGGGCTCAGCGGGTTCATCATTGCAAGCTCGATGATGGCGGACGTGGTCGAAGATGCGGCGGTGTCGACCGCACAACGCTCGGAAGGCCTGCTGTTTGCCGCCAGCGGCCTCATATCAAAATGCGTCACGGGACTTGGCACCTTCGTTTCGGGACTCATCCTCGCCTGGATCAGCTTTCCGCCGCATGCAATCCAAGGCCAGGTGGACCCGGCGATTCTGCATCACCTCGGCATGATCTTCGTTCCGCTAGTCGCAACGTGCAGCGCGATTGCAATCACGGTATTGCTGTTTTATGACATCGATCGCTCCAAGCATCAGAAAAATATCGAGCGGCTGGAAAGCACGGATGAGCCCGACGCCGGCGCTAAGGTAAACGAGCTTGATAGTGAGAGCATACCGGCATCCGCGCGGGTCTTGTGATAGGCCACGGCGGTTGAGCCATCGAACCGCTATCCCTGAG
>JBOHWM010000333.1:0-10072 GCA_050736555.1 Binataceae bacterium (SeqCode) | reverse complement strand
GAACGTAAGCGAAGCAACGTTGGCTGGCGAGCCGCTGCTTGATCAATTGCAAACCGTGAAAGGCAGCCGCATTCCAGCCCGCGTCGCTCACCGGACCCGGAATCAGCAGCGCTACCTGAAACGATTTTGACCCCATTGTAGGAACCGATGGCTGTCTACGTGTGCATGAGGAGAGCGTAATTAAGGCGAAAACCACCGCTATAGCTTCGGTCGCGCATATCTCGGCTTGTAAGCGGACATCAGTTGTTCGCTGATGCGTAAGGCATGTCATGGTAACTTTCGCAGGCAATTTTAGTTGACAAGCGGCGGATCAAACAATAAAGCGTTTGTACAAGCCCATGTGGGATGTGGGGTTGGGGGCCTTCCCTTCGACGCGAAAACTGGAACTCCTGGAGGGGGACGTTGCCGGGCAAAGACCGTTCTTCATTGAGCGTATGGTTGGCGCTGAGCGCGCTGGCTTTGGCGCTTGTGGCGATCGGGCCCCGACGCGCCCATGCCGGCGCCAGCGTTCCTTTCCCTTGCCCCGCGTCGCTAGAGCCCAGCGTTCAATTCTGGGTCAACGCCTTTGCCAACTACACCGCGCGCGACTTTGTTGTGCATGACCGCGATCAGGTCTCGCGCGTTTACGAAGTGATGCATCTGCCGGGCGACGGTCTACCGTCTCGCGGGGAGGCGGATGCGGTCAACTCCTATCTCAAGACCAAGTACGCCACCATCTTGAATCGCCTGGCGACCGGCGCCCAACCGGCTGACGAAGAAGAGCAGCGCGTGGCGAGCCTGTTCAAAGGCCAGCCGCTTTCCGCCTACAAATTGGCGGCGGACAATCTGCGCGTGCAGGAAGGGATGCGCGAGCAGTTTAAGCAAGGACTGCTGCGCAGCCGCTATTACCGCCCCGACATGGAGCGGATCTTCACCTCGTTCGGCCTGCCGCCGGAGCTGGTGACGCTGGCGGAAGTCGAGTCGGGATTCTATAGCCGCGCCCGTTCGAACGCTGGTGCGGTAGGGATCTGGCAGTTCACGCGTGGCACCGGCCATCAGTATATGCGGATCACGCGCTATCACGATGACCGGCTCAATCCGATTACCGAGACCCGTGCGGCGGCCCAATTGCTGCGCGCGAATTACGACGAATTGGGAAGCTGGCCACTCGCGATTACCGCGTACGACTACGGCACCGCGGGTATGGCACACGCGGCCTCACTCTACGACAGCGACTATTCACGCATCCTGCGCGATTACGACGGACCCCATTTCGGTTTCGCGGCGAAGAATTATTATGCGGAATTTCTGGCCGCATTGCAGGTCCATCAACACGAAGATAAGTATTTCCCCGATTTGAAATATCTCGAAGCGCCACCGCCGCCACCAATACGCACCGATTTTCCGCATCCCCACCTGGTTCGGCGCTTCCATCATTTCCGTCACCGCTACCGCCATCACCTCGCGCGTCATCATCATCGCCGCGGACGTGTAATCAGGGTGAGCGCGAGCGCCGCGGAGAGCCCGGCACAACGTGGGCATTCGACAACTCAGGGTGCGCTTGCCAAGACGGCGCACCATCCGGCCCATCACCGCGAACTGGCGCATCGCTATCGCCACCGGAGGGCTCGGAGGATTGTCACCAAGCATCACTACCAGCGGCATCATCACGACGCGATAGTGGCCGACCGCGACAGCGGAATAACTCCTGAAATTTCGACCTGAAGCTCCATGTGGAGACGATTAAGTGCTCGCTGGGCTTAATTCGCTGGAGTCGGCTACTTTGGTGTGCGGACTGATTGCACGATAGCTCGGACGCTGACGCAGAACTGCCAGATAACGTTCAAGCCGGGGGAAATCTTCGAGCCGCCGCTGGTCCACCTCCAACACCGTTGCCAGCACCATCACGCCAACGTCGGCCATCGAGAACTCGCCGCACATGAAACCGCCAGCGGACGAATCGTTCAGTACACGTTCCAGGTATGGCAGATCGCGGGTGCGCAGACCTTCGCGGCCCTTATCCATCCGCGCGGTGTCGCGTTTTTCCGCGGGGCTCCAATATGGCATGTAGATCGGCGGCAGATTACCGGCCAGTATCGCCTCATCGACGAATTGCTCAAGCATGCGAACTCTGGCGCGCGCCATCGGATCATTTTGTGGCAGTAGATGCGGATACGGATAGCGCTCTTCGAGGTATTCGTCGATCACGGTGGAATCGTAAATGGTGACGCCGTCGTCCTCGATATAAGGCACTTTTCCCAGTGGATGGCGTGCGACCATCGCGGGCGGCTTCTTCCATAAATCCCCCGGCGGCAGATTCTCAATCCGATACGGCAGACGTTTCTCTTCAAGTACGATTTTAGTTTTGCTGGCGTGAGTGGAGCGCAGCGTACCCCAGCGATAATCGCGTTCCGTCGTGTAAAGGACGATCATTTCCAGCCCTCCGAGCCTTCGTTACGAGTGCAGCGTAACATCGCCCGCGCGGCATGCGAAACGGCGGCCAGCGCCGAATGGCGTCGCGACCCGCGCCGCCACTGAACGCCTCTGCTATCCTGAAACAATGGACGAGGTGCGGGAGTTCTCCTCGGATCTGCGCACGCTGGCGGAGCGCCTTGCCCAGCGCCTTACGCCATCACTGGCGGGCGCGGCCTTGCGCGCCGTGCGTGAGCGCGCCCCGGAGGAGCGCCTGGCGTTGGCCTTCATGCTGAAGCTGGTGGAGCAATCACCCGCTGAATTTGAGGCAACGATAAGTGATCCAGCAACCGCCAGTGATCTAGCGTTTTGTCTAGGTGCGTCGGAATTCGTTGCGACCGCATTGTCGGCGATGCCGGACTGGCCGGAGTTTTTTCGCACGGCGCGCACCACTCCACCCGACGCTTTGCTTGATGCGATCGCGGCGGGAATTGCCCCTGAGAACGCTGAAGCCATTTTGAGTGATCTCACTCATCGCGCTTTCACGCATATCGTTATTGCCGATCTGCTCGAGGTCCTCAACGTAAGCGCGACGATGCGAGCGATGGCGCGGCTGGCCGACGAATCGATTCGGATGGCGCTGGCGGTGGCTCGTCGCAAGCTGGGCGAGCGCGCCGCGGAGGCGGGGGGTTTCTGCGTGATGGCGCTAGGGAAGCTCGGCGCCGAGGAGCTTAACCTGAGTTCGGACATCGATCTGATGTATCTGTCCGACTCCGGCGACTACAAACGTCAGGCGGCCACTACCCGCCTGGGCGAGCAGCTCACCGAGATTCTCGCGGCCCAGCGGTTTCGCGTTGATTTGCGCCTGCGGCCAGGCGGTCGCAACTCGCCACTGGTGGTCTCGCTTGAAGGTGCGCTGAGTTTTTACCAGAGCTTCGGTCAGACCTGGGAACGGGCGGCGTTGTTGCGCGCGCGGCCAGTGGCGGGCTCGCTTGAACTGGGCCATTCGTTGCTGCGGGAGCTGCGGCGTTTCATTTATCGCAGCTATCTCGATTTCGACACGCTGCGGCAGCTTCGTGCGATGAAGCATCGGATCGAACAGGAGCTGCGCTCGCCCGACCGCGTTACGCGCAATCTCAAGCTTGGTTACGGCGGCATCCGTGAGCTCGAATTCATCGTGCAGGCACTCACGCTGGTCTACGGCGGACGTGATCCGCGCTTGCGTGTGGCGCATACGATTAGCGCGCTCGAACGGCTGAGCGGCTACGGTTATCTGGCCGCTGAGCGAGCGGAACGACTCAAGCAGGCGTATCTGTTCATGCGCGACGTTGAACACAAGTTGCAAGCCGCCGCCGCTTTGCAGACCCATACGCTGCCCAATCATGACGCCGGGCTCGCGGTGCTGGCCGCGCGCATGGGCTTTGGCAAGAACGACGCGGCCGTCGCGCGATTGCGGGATGAATTGCGCGGGCATCGTGACCTGGTGGCGTCGCAATTCCGTGAGATGCTGGCCGGAGGCGAGGAACGCGGCGCAACCGCGATTTCGGCGGCGGCGCAGGCCGCATGGCGCGCGGCGCGCGAGCCCGAAGGCGCGGTCCCGGCGCTACGCGCGCTGGGTTTCGCCAATGCGTCGGAAAGCGCCGGTCACCTGGGGCTACTGGCGCACGGCCCTGCGCATGCACCGACCAGTCCTCGCCGCGCCGAGTTGCTCGACCGTCTCGCGCCCAAGATTCTCGACGAGATTTGCGCACTTGCCGATCCGGATCTCGCCCTGATGAATCTGGCGGCGTTTATCGCGGCAATCGGTGCGCGCACCTCTTTTTTGGCGCTGCTCGAAGAACATCCCGGTACCCGCCGCGTGCTCTTACGGCTGTTCGCTTCCAGCAGTTATCTATCGACGATTTTCATCCGCCATCCGGACATGATCGATACGCTGGTGCGCTCCGACCTGGCGCGCTTGCGGCGTTCGCCCGAGGAACTCGCTCGCGAAGTGCGGGAATTGGTTTCGGCCGGCGCGGACTTCGAGCGGCGGCTCGACATTATTCGCGCTTTTCGCCATCAGGAATTTCTGCGCATCGCGATTGCGGATTTGGCGGGCAATCTGGAGCACGAGGAGGTGCGCGCCGAGCTGACGCAATTGGCCGAGACGATTTTGCGCGAAGCGCTGCGGCTCGCGCGTGCCGAAATCGAATCGCGGCGCGCGGTGCCAGCCGAGCTTAAGCTATGCGCCGTGGCGATGGGGCGGTTGGGCGCCGCCGAGATGGCGTACAACTCCGACCTCGATCTTATTTTCGTTTATGAAGTTGCGGGCGAAGTCGCCGCCGCCGGCCATGAATTGGCCGCGCGCATCGCGCAGAAGCTCATCGCGATTCTCGAAACCCGCACACGTGAAGGATACGTCTATCAACTCGACGTGCGGCTGCGGCCTTCCGGCAAGTCCGGACCGTTGGTGACTTCGCTCGTGGGCTTCCGCGATTACCATCGCCAAAGCTCCGCCGTATGGGAGCGCCAGGCGTTGGTGCGCGGGCGGGTGATCGCGGGCGACGGTGCACTGGCGACGGAGGTTGAGAAGGCACGGCGCCACTTCGTATTTGGCCGCGCGCTTGAGGCGAGCGAAGTCGGGGAAATCGCGGCGATGCGCGCGCGCATGGAGCATGAGATAGGCGCCGAAAACCCGCATCGCTTGAACCTCAAGCAAGGCCGCGGCGGTCTGGTGGACGTGGAATTTCTCACCCAGATGATGGCATTGCGTTACGGTTGCAAATACGCGGGCTTGCGTCAGCGTGGTACGGCGGAATTGCTCGCGGCCTGTGGTGAAGAGGGTCTGATTCGCCGTGCGGATACGGCCGAGCTTCAAACCGATTATCGGTTTCTCTCACGCCTGGAGAATCGCTTGCGCATTGAAAGCGACCGGGCGGCGTGGGCGCTACCGACCGATCCACAGGAATTGACACCGCTGGCGCGCCGCATGGGTTACGACGGCGGCGATGCGGCCAAGCGCCTGCTGAGCGAGGTTGAAGCTCGCCGCGCCCGTATCCGCACGCTTTACGAACATTATTTTCAGCGCGAGCAAGCGGCCTAAAAATCCAACTTGACGCCGGCCAGCACATTGATCGGCGGAGCCGGGAAACCGAACTCCTCCGAATAATGGCGGTCGAGCAGGTTCTGAACGCGCGCATAGACCTGTTCGTTGCTGAGCGCGCGCCATTGAACGCCCGCCGAATAGGTCATCGTCAGGTCCACACGTTGCCAGGCGTCATGATTGGCAATCGTGCCCTGGGGCGTGATGTCGTCGCGGTCACCGACGAACGTGTATGCCATCGTGGTATCCAGATAATCATTGTCACCGAACAGATCCGCATAGCGATAATCGACCAGTGAGCTGGCCGCATACTTTGGCACGCGCGTCGGCTCGGCGCTGGGCGTGACCGATCGATGGGTCTGGTCAATGATGGTGAGGCTGCCGCTCATCGTGAGCCCGCGCATCGGATGGTAAGAGGGCACCAGTTCGACGCCTTGAGTATCAACTCGCCCCGCATTGCCCGCCATCGAGCCAAACGGACAGCTGACCGGGTTGAAAGCGCACGGCACCGTCACAATAAGACTGTGCACGCGGCGTGAAAAATAGGTAGTGGTGAACGACAGACCCTCGCCGAAGGTCTTGGTGAAGCCGCCGTCGTACTCGCTGGAGATTTCCGGCCGTAGATTGCGATTGCCAAAGCCAGGGAAGTACAACTCATCGAAGCTTGGTGCGCGAAAGCCCTCGGCATAATTGCCGCGCAAGGTCAGGCCCCATTGGCGGATCGGTATGGCGAGCGACCACGCCGGACTCACTTCGGTGCCAAAATCGCTGTTGCCGTCCACGCGAAAGCCGCCGGTCGCAAGCAGGTAGCCATGGAAAAATTGCCCGGTCTGCTCGATATAACCCGCGTATTGCTGGCGCCGCGCGTTGAAGACCGACAGCGATTGCGTGACCTTAGGCGGCGTGGGCGAAAAGAAAAAAATACTGTCGCCGGAATGTGCCCACAGGTCCTGAAAATCGAAACCGGCCAAGGTGCGGAAGCCCTTGGTCCAGGTGTAAATCGTATCCAAATTGCCGCCGCGCGTTTCGGTCGGGATATGCGCGTTTTCGGATTGGAGATTGCCTGGAAACGGATACGCGTTGAGACGTAAATCGTCGCGTACAAAATAGGTGCTAAGCCGCGCGAGCAAATGCTCGCCAAAATGATGGTCCAACTCTCCCTTGTACAGCATGAATTCGTCGCGCTGATGAGCATTGGGGTTGAGCGAGATGCCAGAGGCGATTGAGTAACTCGCCAGGCTCACGTTGGCGCGGGAATAGCGCGCAAAGCCACGCAACGTGGTATCCGGATCAAGATGATAATCGAGCCGCAGGGCACCCGAGAGATTGTCGGAATTAGCATTGATCGGGCGAAACCCATCAGTAGAGAAATATGACAACGCGCCGGAGTAAGCCAGCTTGCCCTGGGTACCTTCGAAGGTCGCCACCTGGCGTTCGGTCGAATTGTTGCCGCCGGCCGAGAGCAGGCTGAAGCGGGGTGGTCCGCTGCCTTCCCTGGTGATCATGTTGATTACGCCGCCGATCGCCTGCGAGCCGTAAAGCGCGCCGCCGGCGCCGCGTACCACCTCGATGCGCCCCAAATCGTCGGTGGTCAAACCGCTCACGTCAAACTCGTCCGTGGCCGGACTGTTGACCGGCACACCGTCAATCATGATGAGCGTCTGCGCGGGCGTAGAGCCGCGAATTGAGACGTCGGCAATGGTTCCGGGCGAGCCGGCCTGGCTCACCGTCACGCCGGGAATCTGGCGCAACGCGTCAGGCGCGAACTGAATCTGCTGGTCCTGAATTTGTTTTCCGCTTACTACCGAAGTGCTGGTGCCAACCTGGTCCAACGGCTGCGCCATCCGCGCCGCCGTCACCACGATTACCATCCGTGGCAGCTCTTTCGGCATCTCCGCGTCGGGCGCGTTGGGTGAGTCGGGAAAGCCGGCCGCGGCGTTGTTCGGCATGCGCGCCGTCGCTGGGCCATTACCACCCGTGACAGACGCATCACCGCCGCTCGACATGGAAGTGTTACCCGCCTTGGGAGAAGGCGTGATTGCGGCGGAGTCAGTCCGCGGCTTTTGTTGCGCGGCCGCCTTGGAGTTCCGCGACGCTGGATGAGGTCGCGTCGGCACAGTTGCGGGAGTTGAAGCGAAGTTGCCCGCCGCGGGCGTGGCCCCACCGCTTGCCCCGTGCGCGACTTGCGCAAAAAAACATGACGCTAGAAAGACCGTTGATACCAGAACAGTTGAAAGCAAAGCTTGCCGCATGACCACCCTCGTGGCGCGGCCGGCCTTCAAGGAGACGCAATTGCAGGTCGAACGACCTCGGAGCGAAGCCGAGATTCAGGAGAAACCGGACCTGACGCCATTCCCCGCGGAAGGCAGGCAGCAAATTCACCCGGCCGGTCTCCTGGCTTGGGGTTCGTACTCGGACCCGCCTTCCCGCTCGACGCGGTGGCATAATGGGCCTTCGTCCCCCGATACAGTTGCGGGGCAGCGCCGGATTCTCACCGGCTTCCCGATCACCGGGCGTGGCAACTAATTATGATGGTCGACCGTCGCAGTCAAGCCGGCAGCGCTTCTGGACCTTCAAACAGTTCAGCGAGAGCGCGGCGGTTTACCCTTGCCGCGTGGCTTTGAATTGGTCGATTTGCTCTTTGATGTGAGCGGTTTGGTCCGAGGGCTGGCTTGGCGCGTCTTGCGCGATGGTTCGGCGCGATTTTTACCTGGTGGCTGGAGCAACATCAACTCGGCCAGCAACTTGGCCGTGGGCTCTTCGTGGCGCTCCCAGAAACGGATCGCGGCGCGCAGCACCGCGGTGGATTCGGCGCGCCGTAATTGCGCCAGCCGCTTCAGCATCGGGTCGGCCTTGGTCGACCACTTATCCTCTAGGCCGTCGGCGCGAATCGTCGCGCGCATTTCCGTCCAGACGCGCTCTATGAACTTGGGTGAAAGCCACAGCGCTCGCAAAGCGTCGCATAGCATCGCGGCCTCACCAAAGTTCAAGCCGATTCCCTTGAGCAACACCCGGTCTTTTCCCAACTGATCAGCCATCAATGCACCAATGTGACCAACGAGAAGATATCTGAGGCGACTCCATTAAGCCTCAAGTTCCGCAGTCCTAGAATACGTAGATAGATAATATTGGTTACAGTTTGACGTATAAATATGTTATTTATGACTCATTCTTACTTTGAAATGCGATCTTACAATTATGCTGTGTGAGAATTGCAAGTAAAGCGTAACCAATCCTAATTGTCCCTAATTAACCCAATCTTCGCTCTAGCGTCGAACTCGCGTTCTTCCCTTCCCACGAGCGTCGCCTTGATCATGGCAACGGGCGCGGTTTATGTGTCAGATCTCAAGTAATCCTTCGCGTCCTTTAATCTCTGGCGGGTGGCGACGCGGTTGGCTTCGGCCGCGCGATCGATGCAAAAGGAGTGGTCCATGGTCAAGGTTATTTCCGCTTTCAAACGCAATCCTGTGATGACGGTTGAGGCGTTCACCGAATACTGGCGCACAACTCATGCTGGAATCGTAGCGAAGATACCTGGCATAAAAAGTTACTATCAGGCGCAGACCATTGAGTCAGCCTATCGTGACGGCGAACCGCCCTACGATGGACTGGCGGAGATTAGTTACGAGGACACCGCCGCGATGCATCGGGCGGCGTCGACCGCTGAAGCACGCGCGGGACTCGCGGATGACGACAACTTCCTCGACATGAGCACCTTCGTCACGCTCCTGACTAGCGAAGTGATGCAAAAAGAAGGCCCGCGTGAACCTTCGATGCTCAAGTTGGCAACTTTCGTTTTCCGCAAGCCCGGACTCAGTGTCGAAGATTTCCAGAAATACTGGCGCGAACGTCACGCACCGATCGTACTCAAGTTACCGGAGGTCTGTCGCTATGTGCAGTCGCATACGCGGCCCTCAAGCTACAGCAATAACCGCGTTCCCGCCTTCGACGGTATCGCCGAAGTGTGGTTCGACAGTATCGAGGCGATGCGCCAATCGGCCAAACGGCCCGAATATGCGGCAGTGCGCTCGGACGAAGGGAATTTCCTTGACGTGCCGCGGCTTAACTTCATAATCACACGCGAGCGCCGAATCGTTTAGCGAATCGGGGGCGGTCCTTGACGGATTTCATGGCGCCGCGGCTAAACCTCTTGCGCCAGTCGGTCCAATTGATTTCTGACGACTCCGGTGATCATCCGGGAACCTGGTCGTAGCTGCGCAAGAGCTTGCCGGGAAGCGCACCTGAACATTCACCATCGTCGAACGTCACCTCACCGTTGACGATCACCGCACGATAGCCATCGGCTTTTTGCACGCGCCGCCAATCGCCGTCGGGCAGATCGTGCACCGTTTCCATTCGTTTGACGCCCAGCTTTTCGAGGTTATACACGACGATGTCCGCAGGCATCCCTTCGCGCAACCATCCGCGATCACGGATACCTATGGCCCATCCAACCATCGTCGAGAGCCGCCAGTGCGCTTCTTCCAGCGACATCACGTGCCGGTCGCGCACCCAGTGGGCCAGAAAGTGAGTCGGATAGCGGCCCGTGGGTATCCGCAACGGGCGAATCGTCGCGATGGGCAAGCTCAAGGAGAGCGC
>JBOHWM010000332.1:0-5617 GCA_050736555.1 Binataceae bacterium (SeqCode) | reverse complement strand
CCAACCGTTGAAATCACCATGCCCGCGCCGGGCAGCACTGTGCCGGCTGGCCTGGTCGCCATCGGGGTATCGGCGCAACCTTCCGTCTCATCGTTGGGCCTTTATGTCGATGACACGTTCGTCTCAACTTTTACGGGCAATGAATTTGACTGGAACGCCGCCAATTCGGGGACCGGCACACATAAGGTGATGGTTCGCGGCTACGATCAATCGGGCAACGAAGTCGGTGATTATTACATCTACTTGACGGTTGAATCACAGGGCTCGAGCGGTGGCGGCGTGTATGAGGGAACCGCATCAGACCTGGCCTTGCCCAACACTGGCTCGCATACCGAGGCACTTAGCCTGGCGGTGAGCGGGTCTTTGTTCATCCCGCGCAACACGCCACTCTCTAGTTTACCCACGGATGCCGATTGCGCGGCGCGTATCGGCTATTCGTCATGGGAGCCGCGGCCGCAGAACGACACGGCAAACAACACGGTGCCCACCGCGGCACAAATTGGTCCGGTGCAAACCACCCCGCATACGAGCATGCCGCAAGGTTATCTTGAACGTGTTGACGGTAACTTTACCGGCACCACCGACGAGATCATTCAATGGGCGGCATGCAAATGGGGTTTCAATCCCAGCGTCGTCCGCGCCATCGGGGTCAACGAAAGCCACTGGCTGATGTCAGCGGCCGGCGATCTCACTACCGACAGCAGCTTATGCCCGCCGGGGGCGACGATAAGAAATGGTGAATGCGCGCAAAGTTACGGCTTCACCCAGATAAAATTCATTTACAGCCAGCCGACCTGGCCGATGAGCGCGCAGGACACCGCGTTCAATATTGACTACAAACTGGCAATCCAACGGGCCTGCTTCGACGGCAATATTCCGTACCTCTATCAGCGCAGTTCGGCTTATAACACGGGCTCGGAAGACTACATGATGTGGGGCTGCGTTGGTGAATGGTTTTCCGGGTCGTGGGAAGACAGTGGCGCGCAGTCTTACATAGCGAACGCGCAGAGCGCTTTTGAGAACGAACCCTGGCTGAACAGCAACTTTTGATGGCCCTCTCTCCTCGATCTTCTCTCCCGCTCCTTTACGGGGGAGAAGATCGAGGGTGCAGGTTTTGTTTTATCGACAGTGGCCAAGCTAACGATTGATGCGGGCGCGCCGTCCGCTTAAAAGGGATGGCGCGCCTCAGCCTCGTACCTTGGCGATCACGGGTGGCGACCAGCACCCCGCGTCATCCACGAACTTAGCTTACACAAACGTGCACGCGCGCCATCATGGCGAAACGGGCGTTCCATTTTTAAATGGCGGTGAGTAGATCGAAGCGCTGCGATGAGAGAGCGGGGTCGCCCCCTCCTTCACTAAGTAATCAGTATTGTGGTGGAAGTGTGAGCGACCCCGCCGAGATCAATCTTCGAAGGTGAAACTCTGATATCGTACTAATTCGAAATAGTAATTTCGCAACTCAAGCTAGCGCGCCGCCGTTGCGATGTCAACAAATTGTCTAAATTGCGCTAACTCAGAGTGAGCACGCTGTCGAAACCGGATTGGCACGGGAATATGGATGAAAACGATGAACTCGCCCGACTACGCGATTGAAGATGACGTCGTTATCGTTACGATCAATCGGCCGGAGGCAAGAAATGCGGTCGATCGCGCAACCGCGGATGGACTCGCCGAGGCGTTCAGCCGCTTCGACCGCGACCCCGCTCTCAAGATCGCCGTCCTGACCGGTGCGGGCGGCACTTTCTGCGCGGGCGCCGACCTCAAAGCGGTTGCCTCCGGCGGAGGAAACCGTGTGGTGGAGAACGGCGATGGCCCGCTCGGATGTACTCGTATGCTGCTCGGCAAACCGGTGATCGCCGCGGTCGAAGGCTTCGCTGTCGCCGGAGGGCTCGAACTCGCGTTGTGGTGTGATCTGCGCGTGGCCGCGCGCAACGCGACCTTCGGTGTCTATTGCCGTCGCTTTGGCGTGCCACTGGTTGACGGCGGGACCATCCGCCTGCCTCGACTCATCGGCCTGAGCCATGCCCTCGACATGATCCTCACCGGGCGCGGTGTCGGGGGCGAGGAGGCGTTCAAGATGGGGCTCGTCAACCGGCTTACGGAAAAGGGCGAAGCGCTTGCCACCGCGCGGGAATTGGCGCGTCAACTGGCTGCCTTTCCGCAGAACTGCATGCGCTCGGACAGGCTCTCGGCCTACGAGCAGGCGTCGCTTTCGCTGAACCAGGCGCTGGTCAACGAATACCGCCATGGGATCGCGACCATCGAATCGGGTGAAACCATAAGCGGCGCACGGCGATTTTCCCAAGGCAGCGGCCGTCATGGTAAGTTCTAACGCGCCTGCCAAAGCGCTCCGCTGATACTAAGCGCGGCCGCCGATCCATACCACGCGGCCGACGATTGTGATTGCCTCAGATCGCACCTCCTGCGCTTGGTAAGCTGGATTATCGCCGCGCATCGACAGCGCACCATCGGCGCAGTGCTGCAGCCGTTTGACAACCAATTCCGCGCCGGCGCGCAACAGGTAAACGCCGTCGAAGCGGAAACGGCTCCCACGCAGGTCGGCCAAAACCAGGTCGCCCTCCTTAATTGTCGGTGCCATCGCATCGCCCATAGCCTCAATCAGGACGAGGTCGTGCGCGTCGGCGTTGAGGACGCGGCGTAACCAGCTAGCTTTAAAGCCGAGATAATCAACGATCTGCTGATGCTCGAAGAAAGGCTGTCCAGGCGCCTGCGGCACTTGTCGCGCCCCGGCGAAATATTGCTCGGCGTCATCTTGTGGCGCTGCGCCTGTGACTAGCTCAGTCAGGAGCGGTTTGCCTTTGAGCTGGACGCCACGCCCGGTGGCGAGCCATTCGACCGAAACGCCAGCGGCAGTGGCCAGATTCACCAGGCTGACCATGCTGGGCTGGCCGCGTCCAGTGACCCACTTATAAATGGCGTTATCGGAGACGCCGACGGCGCGCGCCAGGTCGGCAACCGAGCCGAACTGCTGCATGATCAGACGCAGCCTGCGCTGGAATTGTTCGGCGGCGTTCGATGTTGACATTACTTTCCTACTGTGGAATACATTACAACGCGCGTCAAGAGGAGGCATTCATCGTTTCTCTATGTTTCTCGGCACCTTGATTGGAAAATTCATTGATCGATGACAGAAGCAATGAAGTGCGGTTTTGGACTCTGACTCACTATGAAATGTCTAGTTTTTGACAGTTAAAAGTTGATATTAACTACAGTTGGATAGAACAGTGACTCATGGCTGCCCAATCGTCGAAGCATGGTCGGCAACTCGGTCACGTCGGGCGAGTTCTGGATGAGGGTGTGGTGGGAACGTGCGCGAGCAAGAGCTTCACAGAGCAAGAACCCTGCACCCGCTAGAAACTGCCAGGCAACTCAACCGAGGCTGTCCAGTCAGCGGGGCCGCGACGGTTCCCGGGCTGGCATGCTGAGCACACAGTCTCGCAAAACTCACACTCTCACATCATCGCCGATGGCGGGACATCGCCCCGCCGGATTGCGCAACGTGGTGAACTTCCGCGCTGCGCGGGATTCAAGTGGCTCTCGGCCGTCAGAGGCGCCCGCATGTGCCTCGTCTTCATCATACTGTTCCAAGCATCGAGAAAGGGGGGGGATACGTTTATGAGCGGTCATTCCACGATTTCGATCCGGCTGGTGCAAGAGGCGGTCGCCGCGGCATTCAATTTGCGCCGTGACGAATTACTCTCGCACGACCGCACGCAGCGCGTTGCCAAGGCGCGCCATCTCGCCATGTACCTTAGCCGGGAACTGGCGGGAATCCATGCAAACGACCACGCCGGTAAGCCTATCGGCATGCGCGGCGTTTCCTTTCCTCGCATCGGATTGGCTTTTGACCGCGATCACACCAGCGTCATGTATGCGTGCGCCGAGGTTGAACGGATGCGCGGGAGCGATGCGAAATTTGCCGATCTGGTCGCAACCGTGGCACGCGAAGTGCGGCGTCGAGCCGCGATAGCCGACACGCGGGAGGTCGCAATCTGATGTATTACGGCGACAATTCCCGCAAGCCGCCCGCACCAATGGCCGCGCAACAAGCCGGTCCGGCCAGTCCGAGACCCGCTGGAACTTCGCAACTATTCTCGCTGCACACTCAGCGCGTGCGGGTCGAAGCCGGCCTGTTCACCTCACCTGGTAATATGCGCTCCTCGATGTTGCGGGAGTTAGCTGACTTGATCGGCGAAGAGGCGGCCTTGAAGCTGGTCGCGGCATTCGCGGGCACGCGCCTCTACATTCCACATCTACCGCAAGCGGATGAGGTGCTGGCGCAAACCATCGGCGTGGAGGCGGCGCGCAAGCTGGCGGCGGCTTACGGCGGCGACCGCGTTGACGTGCCCAACCCAACCCCACGCCGTTTACGTATAGTTGAACTGCGCTCAAGCGGACTTAGCGTTGACGCGATTGCGCGGGCGCTGGGCTGCACGCGGCGGCGCGTATTTCAGGTTTTGGCGGAAGTTCGCGAGGGCAAAGCGCAAGCTTGATCCAGTGCCGAAACATTCGCCGACGACATTGGCGAATTCGCCTCTGCTACCGCATAATTTCGCCCAGGCCTTCGACGGTCGAGTACTTCTTGTAGTCATTGTACTGTTTCGGCACCTGTTGATTCACCATCACGGTATGGCCGTGGTCATCGAAGCTGCTGTCGAAGGTTGCATGATGATTCTGTACGTCCCAGAACTGCTCCGAGAAGGAGCCGTTGTTGTTGACCATGCCGATTTTCGGAACGTTCATCGCCTGGGGTGAGAGATGCGCGATTTTCCACAGCTTCATGTCACGGTCGTAGAGATCTTCCCATAACGGCCCGTAAAACTGCTGGTCGAGGTACATGATGCGTTTGCCGTAGCAGTATCCGAACTGGTGCGAGGGAATCTTGCGCACATCCAGCACATAAGTGTCACGTAATTCCCATTTTCCCCAGTCCGGTTTGGGAAAGCCCAAGGGCATGTCGTAGTTGGCTGGAAAAGTTCCAATTGGGCTTTTGTAATCGAGTAGCGCCAGGATTTTTCTTTTTCCAATCAACGTGGCGTTGAACGTCGGGATATTGCCGGCGAAGCCATAGCGATAGTCGTCTTCGGTCATATCGCTGCCGCCGTTCTGGATACAGCGCGCGGCTGAAGAGAGCGGGATCACGCGGCGTTCCGAAGGTTTGAATTCATACGACGCCGGCAGTTTGCTCAAATCGCTGTAGTACATACTGAGCACGCTCGCGTAACGGCGCTCCTCGGGTTCGATGATCATGCTGAAGCGGGTCTCGTCATGTTCGCCCGCGTATGGATTGTTCGTGGCCTCGCCGGGGTCAGTGATGTGCTTGAGCACGCGCGCAATGAACACCTCGCGCTCGCATGAGACGTTGCCGTACGCGTCCATGGTGCACTCGGTGAGAAGGTTCGTGGGGGTGGCGGCGATCAGATGCGGCACGTAGCGATACCACATGTCGGCGAGCAGCTCCCAACCTTTATGTGGTCCGCTGGGCGTGGGAAACGGCACTCCAGCCACGTAGTTGCGAATCGTCAAGCCGCCGTCGGGCAACTCGGTCAAGCCGGCCTGCGAGGCGTATTTCTCGGTCGCCTCCAGATAGCCC
>JBOHWM010000331.1:0-3988 GCA_050736555.1 Binataceae bacterium (SeqCode) | reverse complement strand
CGCCATCACGAACTGGCCGCCCAATTGCGCCGACGGTGTGACGTAATCCACCGCCTCGCCCGAAATGCGCGTCAGAAACAGTTCGCCGAAGCCGAGCTGTTGCGGACAATCCTCAATCGTGACGCGCCAACCCAGCGTATTGGCAATCCGCGAGACCGATTCGAGCGAAATCGTCAGCAGCAGGCCCCAACCCGCCAGCTTGACGTAGCTGAGGACATCACCAAGCCCGAAGCGTCGCAAAAACCATACGTAAAAGCCTAACGACAGGATTATGATCAGGGTTTCGACTCGGCGCATGAAGAGGGATTCCGTTGCTTGGGCGCGGGCCGCGCGTGGTGTGCATTGTTTCAGCGCGCGCTATCAGGCGCAAGGCGTTGCGGACGCGGCACGACGACTTTTATGGTAAGCGGAATTAACAGATTAAACCTTGAATCGTATATGAATGATGTCGCCGTCGCGCATCAGGTAGTCCTTACCTTCGAGGCGCAGCTTGCCGGCCTCCTTGACTTTGGCGTCGGAGCGGAGCGCCGCGAAATCCTCGTAGCTGACCACCTCGGCGCGGATAAAGCCGCGCGCGATATCGCTATGGATCCGGCCGGCCGCCTCCAGCGCGCTGGCTCCGCGCCGCAACGACCAAGCGTGCGCCTCGGGCTCGCCCGCGGTGTAAAACGTCAGTAACCCTAAATGTTGATAGAGCGCGGCGATCAGACGGTCACGCGCCGGCGCGGCAAGTCCAGCTTCCTCCAGCAGTTCACGCTGCCCTTCGGCGTCGAGTTGCCAAAGCTCGGCTTCGAAGCTTGCGGCGAGGCGGAAAACTTCCAGTCCGCGCGCGTGTAGACCCGCGGCCTCATCACCAGACAGATCCGCCGTCGCGCGGTCAGCGTCGCAATTGATTACCACCAGGGCCGGTTTGCGCGAGAGCAAGCCGAAGCTGGAAAACGCCTGAATTTCCTGCGCCGTCATCTCCAGCGTGCGCAACGGCGCGCCGTGTTCGAGCCACTTCAGGCATTTTTCGAGCGCGGCGCGTTCGAACTCGACCGCGCCCTTTTCTTTCTTGAGACGCTCCAGCCGTCGCTCGGTTTGATCGAAATCGGCGAATACTAACTCGTTTTCAAGGCGCTCGATTGCTTCACTCAACGGCGCCGCGTTACCAGTAAACTCGGGTATCACGAGCAGCAACGCATCGAGATCACGCAGCAGCGGAATCAGCGTCGGGTCGAGCGCCGCGCCTTCCTTCTGCTCTTTGGGGTTCGGCGCGAAGTCGAGCACCGTCAGTTCGACCGGAATTTTCTTTTTCGAACCGTAGGCCGCTTCGAGCAAATCCAGCCGCGCGTCGGCAACCTTGATCTGACCGGGACGGGCGCGATTCTTTTCATTCTGGCCCGGCATCGGCGCAAGCCCGGTCAGAGCCTGAAAGACCGTGGACTTGCCAACCCCGCGCGCACCTATAATTCCGGTCTTCACAAGTTCAATCGCTCTCCTTGCAAAAGCCTTGCATATCGCCCGTGCCGGTGGAACCCTTCGGCACGTCCAGCCTCATCGAGGAGGTTGATCGAATGGCAACCGCGCCCGATTACCAAGCCCGCTATCCGATCGATTTCGCTGAAATCGACAACACCGTCCGCCAAACGGTGGTGCAACTTTACGCTGTCGACGGAGGCAAATCGCGTGGCATCCTCTATATGCCGCCTCAAGGCAGGCCGCGCACGGTCGTGATCATGGCGCATCCGCGCGCCGACTTCGGCCAGCATTATTCGATTCCGCACTGGCTGCGCGCCGGCATTGCGGCGTTCGCGCAAAACACGCGCTATCTGAACAACGACGCCATGATGTTGCACGAGAACCTGCTGCTCGACCTCGCGGCCAGCATCGGTTTCCTGCGCGAAGAGCGAAATTTCGAGCACATCATAATGCTGGGGAATTCCGGCGGTGGTTCACTGTTCGCGTACTATGACACACAGGCGCGCACGCCGGTGGGCCAACGAGACTCATCACCGCCCGGTGGTGGTC
Organism: Binataceae bacterium (SeqCode); assembly: GCA_050736555.1. Lineage (GTDB taxonomy): Bacteria > Desulfobacterota > Binatia > Binatales > Binataceae > JBOHWJ01. Next base: position 1,978 of record JBOHWM010000331.1, on the reverse strand, counting down.
CGCCGGACCTGAACCGTTTCAATTTGCCCACCGCCGACGGTTTGATTCTGCTGGCGGCGCACCCCGGTCAGGGCAAGGTGCTGATGGGTGCGATGGACGCAAGCGTGGTCGACGAACATGACCCGTACGCGACCGACACCGCGCTCGACATGTACGACGAACGTAACGGCTATCGTCCACCGTCGGCGGAAAGCCGTTATGAGCGGGACTGGCTCACGCGCTACCGTAATGCGCAAGCGGCGCGCGTCGCGCGCATCGACGCGATCGCGCGCGCCCATCTGGAGGAGTCGCAAAATGCGCGGGGGTTGAGCAAAGCGCCGGATTTCACCACGCGATCGGCGGCTTATCGCAACTCTATGCAAAGACGCGCGATGGCGCCGCATATCATGGTGGTCTACCGCACGCTAGCCAACCCGAATTACCTCGACCTCACGCTGGAGCCTTCTGAACGTTCGCTCGGTTCGATCTTCGCGCCACGTCCGGACCTGTTCAACTATCACGCCTTCGGGCTCGGCCATGTGGTGACACCCGACGCCTGGTTATCAACCTGGTCGGGGCTCAGCTCGAACGCTTATCTGGCTCGTAATCTGCCGCACGTCACAGTGCCAACGCTGGTGGTCGGCGCGCGGGCCGATCAAGATATTTTCGAGTCGGATGTGCGCGCGCAATTCGAGCAATCGAGCGCGACCGATAAGCGCATCGAAATGATCACGGGAGCCGATCACTTCATGCGCGTGGGCGGGACCAAGCCCGCCAGCGACGATCCGCGCCCGCGTGTTGTGGAACTACTCAGCGGATGGGTGCGGGAGCGATTCGCATAGTCACGGGCCGTTCCCCCGCGCGCGAATCACGTCATGATTCGTCTGGTGGCGTTCGGCGCACCCGAGGCCGTTCCGTTGTGAGGGTGTGAGTTTCCCGGTGTGACTTTCGCCGCCGTCAGCTTCGTGCTAGCAAGATGTTCGTCCCGAGTGCCACGTTTTGGATAGGAGAGTTGGTCGATGGAGTGTGCGCATTGCGGCACTTCGGTATATCCGCTAATCGGCTGGTAAGCCACCCTAGCTCAGTTGGTAGAGCAGCTGATTCGTAATCAGCAGGTCGTCGGTTCGAATCCGACGGGTGGCTCCAGAAAATCCAATAATTTTAGGTACTTGTGAAGATGGGCGATCCGATGGCTCGTCTGTTTTCGGTCTGTGTCCGTCCTGTGTCCGGATTCGATCGGACAACGGCGATAGAACCTCTCCATTGATCTGCTGACTGAAAATGAGCAGGTCGCGAGCGTCATACCCACGATTGCGACCTGACTCGACGCACAATTCGTAGGCGCGGAAATTGCTGATGCTCAGAACTCAGCGAACACGAAATTCACAACCGGAGCTCGGTCGCTAACAGCGAGGCGTCAGCATGGAAGGCAGCGTCTATTTGAAAGCGCGGCAGGAATGGGACGAGCGTTACGCTGATCTGGTTCTCGGCAAACGCAACTGGCAGATCACCGCCGCCAGCATGATGGCCATCACGCTGGTGCTGGCCTTCGGGTTGGTCTGGATCAGCACGCGAAGCAAGTTCGTTCCATACGTCGTGGAAGTCGACAAGCTCGGCTATGCGATCGGCGCGCCCAGCGCGCTCACCGAGAACACCACCCAAATCAGCACTGACCGGATGGTTCGATACGAGCTGGCGGCTTTCATCCGCAACGCTCGCGAGGTGATCACCGATTCGGCAGCCGAACATCAGCTGATCGGCCAAGTTTACAGTCGCGCTCGCGGACCTGCTTACAAGTTTCTCGAGAACTACTACCGCGAGAACGACCTCGAACATGATCCATTCAAGGTCGCTCAGCATCAATCGGTGAGCGTTCAGATCGATTCGATCCTGCCTTTGTCGAAAGCGACCTGGCAGGTGCGATGGACAGTTGAAGTATCAGGCCTCGACGGTTCTCCGGTCGCCACGACTCATTGGGTAGCGGCGCTCGACACTACGA
>JBOHWM010000330.1:0-5419 GCA_050736555.1 Binataceae bacterium (SeqCode) | reverse complement strand
CCCATGCGCACAGCAGTCCCGGATTGACCGGCAGCACGATACGCCGGATGCCAAGATCGAGTGCCAATTCACAGGCATGCATCGGCCCGGCGCCGCCAAACGCCAGTATCGCGAAGTCGCGCGGGTCGAAGCCGCGCTCCACCGTAATCACGCGCACCGCCCGCTCCATATTGGCGTTGACTACGCGGATCACCCCGCGGGCGGCTTCATGCGCATTCGTCTTCATGTCACGGGCGAGCGATGAGATCGCCTTGGCTGCGAGTTCGGGGAAAAGCTTCATTCTGCCGCCGAGGAAATGCTCGGGAAGCAGGCGGCCAGCCGTCAGATCGGCGTCGGTCACGGTCGGCAATTCGCCTTTCCCATAACACGCCGGTCCTGGATCGGCGCCCGCGCTGCGCGGACCGACGGCGAGCGAGCCGCCGGCGTCCACCACCGCAATCGAACCTCCGCCCGCGCCCACGGTATGAATGTCGATTACCGGGGTGCGCACCGCATAACCATTGGGATAGCTCAGGGTGCGAATCCGCGTGTGCCGGTCGAATAGCGAGACATCGGTGGAAGTCCCGCCCATATCGAAGGTGATAAAGCGATCGATGCCCATGGCGCCGACGAGTGCCGCCGCGCCGACAACTCCGGCCGCCGGTCCCGACAGAATGGTTCGCACCGGCTCGCTGCGAGCGACGGTTGCCGCGACCGCGCTGCCATTGGACTGCATCACGCGCAAGCGCGCGCCCCCGAGATTGCCTTCGAGATTACCCAGGTGCTCGACCATGCGCGGGGCCACGTAAGCATTTATGACGGTGGTCGAGAGTCGCTCGAATTCGCGATATTCGGCGAGCAACCGATGCGATACGGAGAGGATGCGGCCGAGCGGTTCCAACGCACTGGCAATTTGATTTTCGCTTTGTGGATTGGCGTACGAATGGAGCATGCAGATGGCGAAGGCTTCCGCTCCACTGCGTGCTCCGAAGCGCCGCACCTCGGCCAGCTCACGCGTGGTTAGGGGAGTGGCGAGGGTGCCGTCGAACAAGGTGCGGCCGCCGGTGCCGAAGCGTAATTCGCGTGTCACCAGGGGTTGCGGCCGGCTTGGCGCGAGCGCGTATAGTTCCGTGCGATTTTGACGGCCGATCTCGATCAAGTCCTCGAAGCCGCGATCGGTGAAGATGGCGACCTTCGCTCCTTTGCCTTCCAGCAGCGCGTTGGTGGCGACGGTCGAGCTATAGCTCACGGTGGCGGCGCTCTTCCCGCCGAGCAATTCCGTGATTCCCGCCAGCACGGCCGCCGCCGGATCTTGAGGCGTCGACAGCACCTTATGCACCCGCACCGTACCGTCAAGCAGCAAAACCAGATCGGTGAAAGTGCCGCCCGTATCTATTCCAATGATCGCACCCGCCGCTTTATTCGAATGCGAGCGGCGGGCGGGCGACGGCATAGTGAATGGAACTGCGGCTGACCCGCTTACGAGATGTTCAGCAAAACTTTGAAATTGGCGGGGATACTCGCCGCGGCGAAAGCCTCAACGGCTTGCTCAAGCGGATAGTGCGCGGAGATCAGCGGGCGAGGATCAAGTTTGTCTTCGGCCAAAGCGGCCACCGCCGGAGCGAAACGTCCGCATCGTGAACCAACGACGGTGATTTCGTTGACCACGAGTGGTGCCAGATTCATCGGCGCACTGGCCGCGGCGGTGCTCTTCAAGATTAATCGTCCGCGCGGTTTGACCAGTGTCGCGGCGCGGTTAAAGCCGGCGCTCGAGCCGCTGGAATCAATCACCACGTCGAAGCCGGAGTTGAGTTTCGCTTCGAGTTCCACCGCGATTCCGAGCCGTGCCAGGCATTGAAGCTTTTCCTCATGATGGCCCGCGAGGAGAGGCCGATAGCCTTCGCCTTTCAAGACCATCGCGACCACCGCGCCGAGGCGGCCGTCGCCCAGCACCGCGATCGTTTGATTCCGGCCAATTTGCGTCTGCGCGAAGATTTCATAGGCGGCCGCGACCGGTTCAATGAAAACCGCAACTTCATCGGAGAGCGCATCCGGGATCGGCACCAGGTTTTCGTTCGGCAGCGTCAGGTAATCCGCGAAGCTGCCGTCGCGTCCGACTATTCCGAGCACGGTGCGGTTGACGCAATGACGCCCGAGTTCCGCCAGGCAAAAATCACACGTGCCGCAAGCCGCATTGATTTCACCGGCCACGCGCATGCCGATCATGCGAGAGTCGGCGGACTCCTGCACGTGTCCGATAAATTCATGGCCCGGGATGCCCGAATACGTCATGTACCCGCTGGCCAATTCCAGATCGGTGCCGCAGATGCCGGCCATGTGAACGCGGACGAGACTCTCGCCGCGTCGAGGTGCGGGTTGAGCGTAATGCGGATCGAAGGAGAGCTTTTCGTTAAGAACCAGCGCGCGCATCGAGTGATGTTCCTAGCTCCGTGTCAGGTCTTATGTAAGGCGCACGCCGCGGACTCCTGACCGCGCGCCGAAAAACCGCGAAGATTAGCGCGCCGCCAAGTCCGCGACAATGACGGCTAATCATAACGAAAAAGCCGCGAGCATTCGATGCTCACGGCTTTCGCTCGAGATGGAGATTTTTTAGTCGGCTTTGGCGGCGGCGGGCCTGTCCGCATCCTTTTCGGTCGAAGGCTTGTCAGCGGCCGGTTTATCAGCGCTCACGGATCCACTGGAAGCGCTTGTGCCGTTGGCACCGTCGGAAGATTCAGTACTCTTCGCGTTGCCGTGCGCATAGTCAGTCGCGTACCAGCCGCTGCCCTTCAGGATGAACGAGGTATGCGAGATCAGCCGCGTGACCTTACCCTGGCAGGTAGGGCATAGCGTGATCGGGTCTTCGGTTATTCGCTGTGAAATTTCAAACACACCACATTTTTCACATTGATATTCGTAAGTGGGCATAGCTCAGTACGTCTCGTCTCTGCAACGGCCAACGTGCCGTTATCTCCTACTTGTTAGTTAATCATGCCCGTGGGCTTTGTCAACGCGGCCCCTGGCTTAATTGGTTGCGAGCGTGTGAATTCCACGCCCTGACATGGAATATGAGGCGCCTCTGCTACGATAGGCCACGTTATGAAAAAGGTCCTGATGGTTTGCACCGGGAATATCGATAGAAGTCCAACCGCCGCGATGGTGCTTGCCGAAATGTGTGCTCCGATGTGGGTCGCCTCAGCCGGTACCGAACCATGGGCGAAAAATCAGCTCAGCGCTGATTTGGTCAAAGAAGCGGATATCATCTGCGTGATGGAGCCCGCTCATCGCCGTACGCTGCTCGATCGCTTCGGCCATGCTTGCGCTGAAAAAATCCGAGTGCTCGAAATTCCCGACAATTATATTTGCTGGGAGGACAAGCTGGTTCGCCTGCTCAAGCCCAAGCTGCGCGCGGTACTCGGATTGGGCTAAGCGGCATTGAGTGCGGCCGGACGCACTACGCCATCATCGGCACTCCGGTCAGTAGTGACACGATCACGGGAATCAGCCAGCCCTGCACAATTTCGATCACCACGATCACGATGATCGGCGAAAAATCGATGCCGGCAAAAACCACCGGAATATGCCCACGGACGAAATCGAACACGGGCTCGGTGATGGAGTAGAGGAAGCGGACGATTGGATTATATGGATTCGGTTCAATCCACGTGATGACCGCCGCGATAATGACTATCCAAAGATACACCCATAGGGCATCGCTCAGGATTCTAGCCAGCAAAAACACGAGACTCGTAAAAGGCGTCACGATAAAGTCTTAACCTGCGTTTTTCATGTCCGCCCGAGTTCGCGTGAGCGTTCCGCGGCGGCGTGCAACGCGTTAGCCACAATATCAGAAAAACCAGCCTCCGCGAACTTACGCAAGGCCGCTTCGGTGGTACCGCCGGGTGACGCCACGACGCGAATCAGTTCGGCCGGGTCAAGGCGCGATTGCCGCATATTCTCTTCGGCACCGCGCACCGTCTTAAGCGCCATTCGCACCGCCAATTCGGTCGGCAGTCCCTCGCTCACGCCGGCGTCGGCCATCGCTTTGACGAATAGATAGACGTAAGCCGGGCCACTGCCGGAAAGCGCGGTTACACCATCGAGCTGAGCTTCATCCGCAAGCACGACGGCGTCACCAACGGCGCGAAAAATCCTCAACGCGAACGCTTCATCAGCCTTGGTGGCACGCGCGGAGCGCACCATCGCCGCCATTCCATGGCCGACCATCGCGGGCGCATTCGGCATCACGCGGATTACACGGGCGGACGAGCCCAGCCCTGCGGTCAAACGTGCCAGGGTGACGCCGGCCGCTATCGAAATGAATAGTTTGCCCTGCGCGGCCGAACGGCGTGCCGCTGTGCGGGTTCCCGCCGGTTGGAGTGCTTCGCCGATTTCATTCAATACGCCGTCAATCGTCTGTGGCTTGACCGCAATCAGCAGGGCGGGTGATTCCGCCAGCACCGCGAGATTGTCGGCCGTGGCTGTAATCTTGAGCGCGCGGCTGAGCTTGCGCCGCCGCACCGCGTCTATGTCCGAAGCGATGATCTCCGCGGGTGCAAACACTTTGGTCGCGAGCAGACCGCGTACCAACGCTTCGGCCATATTGCCGCCACCGATAAAACCCAGCTTTCTTTTCATGACGATTGTGCTTGGCGTTCGCCGAAAACCGCGCGTCCGACCCGCACGATAGTCGCCCCTTCTTCGATAGCAATTTCGAAATCTTCCGTCATGCCCATCGATAGTTCCCTTAGCTCCAGCCCGCTAATGGATGCGAGTCGGTCTCGTAAATCGCGCAATTGCGCAAAATATGGCCGCGCTCGTTCCGAATCAACCGTGAGAGGTGGAATTGTCATCAGGCCCTGGATTTTCACTAACTCGCGCGTCTTTTCGATCAGGCGCTCCACCTCGCCTGGAGCCACGCCGTTCTTGCCCGGCTCGTCACCAAGCTTGACCTCTAGCAGTACCGGTATCGAAGGCCGAATACGGTTGAGGGTTGTAGCCAGGCGCTCACTGTCGAGGGTTTGGATCAGGTCGAAGTTGACAGCTGCCAGCCGCGCTTTGTTGCTCTGCAGATGGCCGATCAGATGCCAGCGGATATCCGCGTAAGCGGCCAAACCGGGGCGTTTTTCGACCGCCTCCTGGACGTAGTTCTCGCCGAACTCACGGGCACCCGCCGCGCACGCGGCAGCGATCGCGGTTGAGGGTTGAGTCTTGCTCGCCAATACCAAACGAACCGAGCCGGGCGGGCGACCAGTCCGCGCCTGTGCCTGCGCGATCCGCTCGCGCACGCGGTCAAGCCTCGCGCTAATTTCTTTCCATACAAGCATGGTCAGCGCCCATTAGTGGGGATTATTCTTTGACGTGCCAGCGCGACGCTTACTTCGGCGACCGGCAAGCCCATCACGTTGTCACGCGAACCGCAAACCTCAAGGATAAATCC
>JBOHWM010000329.1:0-4565 GCA_050736555.1 Binataceae bacterium (SeqCode) | reverse complement strand
GATGCGAGTTGGACCGGTAGCGCTGTTCCCCTCGGATCATTTTGTCAGCGACGACTACCGTTTCATGCGGCATGTCGATGCCGCCTTCGCCTATGTTGAGCGACAGCACGATGCTATAGTCCTGCTCGGCATAGCACCCGACAGTCCAGAGACGCAGTATGGTTGGATTAAACCAGCCGAATCCGCACGGGGTGGCTATTTGCGTCCGTTGCCGGTCGAGCGCTTTTGGGAAAAGCCCAGTGCGGAGGTCGCCCATCTGCTCTGGCAGCGTGGCGGACTATGGAACAGCTTCGTGATCGTGGCGCAACTCCGCGCATGGTTGGCTTTGTTTTTGAAAGCGGTGCCATCATTGTATGTGCCATTCGTCGAAACACGACCGATGCTTGGTACGGTGTCCGAGGAGAGAGCAATACAGGCGCTTTACGCCAACACTGCGCTGACAAATTTTTCCTCTGAGTTGTTGCAGGCGCACCCATCGGATCTCGCGGTACTGCCGGTTCGCGGGGTGGATTGGAACGACTTAGGCGAGCCGGCTCGTGTGCTAGCCACCTTGAAACAAATCGGCATAAGGCCCGAGTGGCTTCGCGCTGACCAATCACGCGCAATCTGAAAGCCAGGCGTATCCGGACGATCAGCGCGCGAGCGTTACTTCGGACTAACTTCGCACTTGGGCCAGAAATAAGTCGGGCGTGTCACACCGATTACCAAAAACCTGATTACCGCCCCCTCCTCGGTGTGGCCGCCCGGTTTATTCGATCACCAGCGAAGGCGAAGCGAGCACACTAGGCGGAGCAAAGCGAAGCCGAGCCAGCGAGGCTGCGCGTCGCGAATTAGAATAGGAGTTTTGACGCTGGCTGGAGGTTCCGCGGACTCGCCCATCCCACGGAGCTTGCGTTCGAGATAAAGGTGCCGGAGCGAGGATGATCAGGTTGTAAGGTTATGGAGCACAGTTTTGCTTGACGGCGGCGATGAGCGCCTCGACATCGATAGGTTTGCGTATAATCGCCTGCGCATCGATCGTGTAAGGGTTCCAAGCTGCGGTCAGCACGACGACCGGCACTGACTTGAGTTGAGGGTCGTCTTTTTGTCGGCGGCGGAATTCCCATCCGTCCATAACCGGCATCATGAGGTCGAGGATAATCAGCGCCGCGGGCGAACGATGGAGGCACTCGAGCGCCTCACGGCCATCAGATGCGGAAATGACCCTGTAACCTTCGCTTGAGAGCAGAAATACCAATGCCTCTCGGCAATCCTCATCGTCATCAACGACCAAGATAGTATTTTTTTCAAGCACGAGATTCACACGACGCAACGCCTTCTTACGTTTCGACAGAGATCGACGGATTGCGGCTAGGGCAGGCAACGCGGCGCCTCAGAGGCGCGTTTGCAATTCTTGACCGTCATGATGAATAAAGACTGGAAAACCTCAACTGAACATGAAATTTCCCAAATCGAAAGCAAGTGACGTGCCTTCGCCAATTTTCAGCTTAAGTGAATTACATCGACCTTAATTGGTTAGCATACAACCCTTCTTTGAATTTATTGCACACCAGATACCCGGAATTCCCTGCCAATGATGCTGCGGGATCATCTCGGCGACGCCGTGAGGTGACTTGCCATCAACGGATGTGAATTTTGCCCAGTGTTCGCAGATCGCTTCATCGGGAAGAAAAGGGGGCGAGTTTTCAAATTGAGATCGGAACGGCTAGACTTCTTTAGTCGGCCGTCTCAATCGTATTTCACTTTTGAAACGCACGTCGCGAACTCCTTTAGCTTGGCTCCGCTTCGTTGCGACTACTGTGTGCCCGCGTAGGTGCTGGTGACAAGGGCTCGGACACCGCCTGTCGCGCCAATTTGGCCGGTAACGCCGACCCGATAGCGCACACGGTGGATGAAACGTTGGACGACGGCATTAGTGGTTTATCTCATCGGCGAAATTGCTACCGATCGCATCGAACAAGCTACGGGGGCATTGCCATCACGTACATCGCGGCTTAGTTTCGCGGTGTCGCAAATTCAACTGCGTGGCTTGGCGCCACTTTATTTGGATATGGCCAAAAAAAATCGAATTTTAGTCGCCGACGACGATGTCGCGGTGCATGAAGATTGGCGTGACACGCTGAGTTCGTGGGGTTATCAGGTCGCCTTCGCTGCCGACGGCGAAAAAGCGCTCGAACTCACGACAAGCTTTCAGCCACACGTGCTGCTATGCGACTTGCGCATGCCGCGCAAGGGCGGGCTCGAAGTACTGAGTGAGCTCAAACAGTTGGGGTCGGACATGATCACCGTGATGATCTCGGGAGCGGGTGAAATCGATGATGCGGTGCGGGCCATCAAGCTTGGTGCCTATGATTATCTCACCAAGCCGGTCGACCTCGAACGTCTGCGCAACCTGCTGAATAATGTCAGTGCACACATCATGCTCGGTGAGGAAAATCAGCGCCTGCGCCGCAATCTTATCCATTCGGGCACCTATGGCCCGGTGGTGGGACGCTCGCTTGGAATGCGGCGGGTGATGACGTTGGCCGAACAGATTGCCGCCAGTTCCGCTTCGACGATCCTGCTCGGCGAAAGCGGCACCGGGAAAGAAGTCATTGCACACATGATCCATGACCTTTCCGGGCGGCGGGACGGACCCTTCGTCGCCATCAACTGTGCGGCTTTGCCCGAAACCCTGATGGAGAGCGAACTGTTCGGGCACGAGCGCGGTGCCTTCACCGGCGCCGACCGCCGGCGCGAGGGCTGCTTCGAACTGGCCAACGGCGGTACCTTGCTGCTCGACGAAATTGGCGAGATGAAGGTCGAGCTGCAGGTCAAACTTTTGCGCGTGCTCGAAGAGCATCGGCTGCGGCGCTTGGGTGGCAGCACGGAGGTGACTATCGACGTCCGCGTGCTGGCGGCTTCGAATCGCAATCTTGAAACCGCGGTGCACGAGAAGAAGTTCCGCGAGGATCTTTATTATCGGCTCAACGTATTCGCTATCGAGCTGCCGCCGCTGCGCGAACGCGCCGACGATATCGCGCCGCTGGTCGAGCATTTCCTGCGTACAATCGAAATGCCCGAGGGCAAACTGGTGACCGGCATCGACGGCGAAGCGTTGGAGGTGCTCAAGTCCTACGAATGGCCCGGCAACGTGCGTCAGTTGCGCAACGTCCTTGAGCGCGCCCTGATTGTCACTCGTGGCCCGGTCATCACGACGGCCGATCTGCCGCCCAACATCAGTTCGTCACGCGAGGCGAAACCAACCTTCGAAGTTCGCGTCGGCACTTCACTCGATCAGGTCGAGCGGGAGCTGGTGCAGCACACGCTGGCTTTCACAGGAGGCAATCGCTCTGAAGCGGCACGCATCCTGGGCGTTTCCGGCAAGACCATCTACAACTGGCTCAAGTCGGAAAGCGGAGGTGGGGAATAACTCGCGCTTTTGTCATCCCACGAGCATGTGGATTTTTGTCATTCCGAACGGAGTTTGCGAAATGAAGAATCCCGGAAAAACCTTGGAGAGGCAAAAAGATCGGGATTCCTCTTCGCTCGGAATGACAGAGAAGCCAATTTCTTCACAGTCAGGGTCAGGACCGACCGTTGAAATTGAGAACCGCTCTCATTTACAACTCGATTCGGTTTTGCTAAAACTCGACCAGGCGCCGAGCGCAAATGTTAGCCGCAGGCGACCGAGGGAAGGGTTTTTGGCATGATCATTTGCCTGTGCAATCGACTCACGGACAAGCAGATAAGGTGCGCCGCCGAGACCTGTCGATGTGAGCCATTGGGGGTCTATCGAGTGCTGGGTTGCGCTCCAAAATGCGGTAAATGCGTGCCGCTGGTGTGCGAGATCGTGCGAGACATTGAAATGCGCGAGTCCACCGCCGAAGAGCTTGCGTAGACTGCGTCATCTCTCCTAATACTTGATCAGTTCCCTACCGCATCGGTTCGGAGGATTTCATGCACGGCGACCCGACCGTTCTCCAACATCTCAACCTCGTCCTGAAAAACGAACTGACCGCGATCAATCAGTATTTCCTGCACGCGCGCCTGTTACGTCATTGGGGTGTGACGCGGCTGGGCGATTACGAGTACAAAGAATCAGTTGACGAGATGAAGCATGCCGATCGCGTGATCGAGCGCGTGCTCTTGCTGGACGGTTTGCCCAACCTGCAGGATCTGGGCAAGTTGCTGGTGGGCGAGAACGTGGAGGAAGTGCTTGACGCCGACCTCAAGCTCGAGCAACGAGCAGTACCAGCCTTGCGCGAAGCGATTAGCCATAGTGAAGGGGTGCGCGACTTTGTTTCCCGCGATCTGCTGAGCGATATCCTCAAAGCGGAAGAGGATCATATCGACTTTATCGAAACCCAGCTCGGATTGATCGGCAAAATCGGGTTGCAAAACTATATTCAACTCCAATCCGCCAGCGCGGGGTGATCACGCCGGCGGCCTTTAGTTCGCCTTCGCACGACCAATCCTGGACGCAGCTCGCAGACTCGCCTGCTCGTTCCGCACCGCTTCGCTAGCGCATCATTCGCGTCCTTTTATGGCGGCGCATCACGCATTCTTTCCTCACCGTACTGATT
>JBOHWM010000328.1:0-8326 GCA_050736555.1 Binataceae bacterium (SeqCode) | reverse complement strand
CTTTCCCGATGCCCTTGATCAAATGTAGCAGTGGCGCGAAGTCCGGATACGAGCGGTTGTGGTGAACAATCTCTTGGTACAGCTCGGCGAATTCGTCCTCTGAAGCTCCATGTGAGCGCATAAGGGTTTCAGCCTTGGGCATGAGCTCACACAGGAGCCGCAGCTCCTTCAGATGTCGATGCAAGTCGATAAAATTTACGACTTCAAACGTCTTGCCTGCCTCGGCATTGAGCGCACGGACCTTGCTTTTGCTGAATAGATATCCGAAGAGAGGCATGCGCAAGGCGTCATACCGGAGCACAAACTGTTGCAGCGTCCGCGCGTCGCTTGGTTGAAGCGTCCGAAATAGCGAACACGCGTTCCGCTGTTCAGTCAGAAAGCTTAAGACTGAGCCGAGGCTCGATTTACGCATGAGCCGGATAGCCGCCCCGACCGTTGCCGGATTGCCGCCTTCGACAAATGCCACGGCCGCGTCGGCCTGCGGCGACTTACACCAGGTTCTCGCACCTTCGAGTTGTCCTTTCAGGTCGGGACACGGTCCTTTTTCAATGGCAGCCACCAGTTCCGGCGCGTATTTTTGGACAGCGGCTTCAAAGTTTTGGAAGGCTTCTATGTCCGCGAGCTTGATGCTGGTCAACTGCTCGATAGTTCCGCCGATATTCTTGGCGAGCCGCTCTTTGACGCCGCGGATATTGTCGTCCAGCTCTTTTTGCCGTGCTCTGGCCGCATGGAACTGATCTTCAATCGTATCGATAGAAGTGTGGCTGAGCAGCTTCGTATAAGTGCCGGCTGTACGGCCGAGCCGTAGGATGGGATTACGAAAGTTCGCATCGGGCCTGACCCGGTTGATGGCCTTGGTGAGCTTGTCTTCGACGACATCAAGCGCTTCGGTTTTATCGGACAGAACCAGCAAGGTTTTACCGTTGAGAATAGCCGCAAAGGCTATCGCGGTGATCGTGTGCGACTTGCCGGTGCCTGGCGGGCCCTGGACACTGACGTAATTGATCTTCGGATCGTTGAGCGCCGCGAGGATTTTCCGCTGCTCCTCATTCAGGGGAATCGGCGATTCGGTCACGAGCCGATCGGGAATAGACGTATCGTCCCACACTTGTCGAACTTCACGGCTGGCGTCCACCGGGTCGTCGAGCAGCAGGCCGTGAACGATCTTTTGGAACAACGCTCCGACTTCCGGCTGTCCCGAATTCAGCTCCGTCAGCAAGGCCTCATAGTCGTTGAGCAGCGCTTCATCGGAACGATCGAATACCGCGAAGTATGCCCCGGTGCTGAGCCGCACGCGTGAGGATTGTGCCATGGCGGCCCGCTCGGTCAGGGTGAGCTGTCGGTCGAGATCGAACAGCGACTGAAGCCGAGCAAGAACTTTATCGATCTGACCGGCCGGTGCCGCACCTGGCTCAAGATACACAATGCGATCATCAACGCCGTACATTGTGCAGTGCGACGGCGGCAGCGCCAATTCCTGGGCGACGTAGTCGACTGCACGCTTGTTGACGTAGAGGTGGGAATCAAACTCGAGATGAAATTCAGTCGATTGTTCTTCCTGGGCCACGGTCACCGGCAGATAAATCACTGGATAGAGGGAGCCGCCGAACCTCAGATCGCACAGATATAGGTAAAGCTGAAGGTTGTCGCCCAAGCGGGTTAGCCCGTAGAGATCCTTGATCTCCTGCCAGGCATCCGCTGCCGCGAAACCGTCGAAGAAGCTCTTTAACTGCTCGCGAGCTTGCGCTTCATTGAAAAAATCGGAGAGGGTTTTCTGAAGAGGGCCATCTTTACCGCTGATTGCCAGGGTGTTGAGAACTGGCGGAAGCTGCTCGGCCAGCGCGTGCGTCAACGCCGCGGTTAAATCCGTTTCGATTTCGAATGCCGATTCTATCGCGGAATAGGCACCGGTTCGAAGCGGCTGGTCGAGCAGCGCGAGCAGCGGATGGATGAGGTGGCTGGCTGTGCTCTGCTCAAGGATGGAAATGATCTCATTGAGGTAGGCTTCCGGATCCGCGGCGGCCCGGACACGCTTCTCGCGTGCGCCCTCAAGAACGCCATCAGTAATTGCTTTAAACCTTTCGGCCTCAATGGCGTCGATTTGCTGATCAATAAGATTGCGCAGAATCGGGTTGATTATCGCTTTGTAACGGCCACGTGGGACATTTAGGACCCGGGAGGCCGTCGCGGGAACGTCCTTGCTCAGGAGGTTGACGACCGCACGATAGAGCGCATCATACTTGCGTAGCGGAACGCCAGTTGTTTGATTGGCTTCGGATTTTAGCTGAACACGTCGTCGTGGTGCTTGCTGACGATGAAAGTCGGTCTCAAGAAAGTTGAGGAAATAGCGGGAAACCCTTGTGGTGAATTCACGCAGCTTGCCGGGCTCGACGTCCATCTATTCGAAGCAGCTCTCTGGTATGATCGGCAACGCCAACCATTTTTGGGTTTGCCATTTTATGCTCGCGTCAGTCGAAGGGACATACTTCCCGTTGATGCGCACTTTATCTCATAAATACGCTTACCTGCCGGTAAGGTGCTTTATCTCGATGACATTCTTGCGGTTTTGCACGAAACCAAACAGTTGCCTCGTAAGCGGAGGCCTCTCGCTCGATTACACGAAGCGATCTCTCGACTGCGGAAATTTTATCCGCGCTTCCTTTGCATGATTCTCCCGCATGTCCTTGGCAGCAGCGGCAAAGGCCCGGGCAAAATGGCTGTTCATATCCACCGCCGCAGTCGTCTGCGCCCGGACGACCGTCACCTGGTCCCGCGTAAGTGCCTTTTCCGGATAAACCGGGGGCGCCAGCCTTTCAGGTCTCGGCGCCTTCCTGGTCAATGTTTTGGCAATATCCGATAGGGGATGACCGTCGATGGTCGATCTGTTATCGACTTCGGAAGAATAGCCACGGCCGCCCCCGAACTTCGCGCCAATGAATTTCAATATGCAGGTGTGATCCAATGGCTCAGAAAAGACTGCCTTCGGTTCAACAAGCGGTGAGACTATCAGAGCCGGTACCCTGACGCCCGTGGTGAAAAATGGCCTTATCCAATTCGCACCAGTATGCGGGTCAGTGTGAATCGCAAGTGGTGATTTGTGGTCGAAAAAACCGCCGTTTTCATCGTAGGTAACGATCATGACAGTCTTTTGCCAACGCGTCGGATTTTGGATCAGAGCTGAATAAATATCCCGCAGAAATATCTGGCCGCCGGCCACCGACGATGGCGCATGGTCGTCGCTGTTCATGCCGAGACTGAAAAAATCTGGTGTGTATTTCGGTTCGATGAAGACCACCTTAGGGAAAGGATCTTTGGACGCGAAGTCCTGTGCGAATCGATTAAACCAGCGGAACCGCTTCTGCATGACCGCGTCACGCAAGATTTGCAGGCGCATCCGGTGCATGAGCGTGAATATCGGCCAGCCCTCGTGATATACGCGCCAACTGATGTTGTTGTTCAACAGCCAGTCGTAAACGAGCATCTGATCGGGGATTGCGTCGCCTATGGTGTTATCGGTCATGGTGAATCCGGCCATCGCCATGAGCCGGTTCGGCCAGGTGCTGGTCGGGATACAGGAATACCAGTTGTCGCAAACTGCGTAGTTCTCCGCGAGAAAATGCGTAATCGGAACCTCCGCTGCCGTGTAATAGCCGACGGCCTGGTTGTAGAAGGCTGGCTCCAATTTCGGAACGCTCGCGTAATTGTCAACGAATCCGTTCATTGGAGCGCCTTGCGGCGGAAACGGATAGGCGGCACCGAGCTGTACGCGCGTATCGTCACGTTCGTGCGGCGGATCGCCGGCGAGCAGTTCACCCGCGCGACTGCCCGCAGTCATATGCCAGATTGGATAACGGATCCCATCGTGGACATTCATTGTCCGCGTCACCCAACCCTGGTCGGTGCTGATGCCGTCTATTTTGCGATTGTAAGGCGGCAGCGCCAGATAGCCGAGCATATGGTCGAACGAACGATTTTCGAAAAGAACAACAACGATAGTGTCAATCAGACCGAGATCCATCCAGCATCCCCTCCACACATCATTTAAAAGTGGTTTTCCTCAGAGCGCAACGAGCGATTACCTTTACGCCATCCGTGGGAATGGCTTGCGGCGTTGTTGAATTAGGCTTGTCGCCGGGTTGTCAGCCGCGCCGAAGCACGAGGTCCAGACCGTACCTGAGCACGAACCTCGCTAAGTCACGACCCATTAGAAGCCCGACCGGTTTCTTGACGTCCACTCTCAGCGTATCAAGTGCCGCGTCAACCTTCTGACTTCGATTAACCGCGGGCCAGCGTCTGGATATTGTTCAAATGCTCTTTTTATGTCATCGACTGCGAGCGTATCGTTCATCAGGTTTTCGTAGGACTTGATGTTTCCAGGCGGCCGAACTTCCTAAGGCGCCGGATTTCATGCGCAATCCTCCCGGAAAAGAATCGGATGCGCCGAGTCTCTTCGGCGAAAGTCAATCGCCTCACGCTAAAATTTAGCGCGCGAAACTTTTCAACCGCCATCCACGGCTAGTAACGCATCGGACCGGTGCGGCGGGAGAGTGTGAAAAATCGGCTCCGATCAGACAGCCGTTGGCGCAACAGCGATGCATAATGGTGGGAAATTACGCGCGATCCCAACCACAGAACCTGAGAGAGGAGGACTCGCCCGATGACCAACGTGGGCAAACTGCATGCCGTCTATTGCGAATGGTGCGAACTCAAAATGGCCTGCAACTGTATGAACGGCAACAACCAGACAGACGGCGGGCATATCATCGTGCTGTGCCCAAGATGCCAGGTCACCAATCTCATCAACATGATTTTTGGCGGGAAGGATTACCGCGACGAGTTGCTTTCAAAAATTGAACATCGCCGTGCTGAAGCCAATCCGAAGCGCCTCCCGAAGCGCTCGCTCCGGTTATGCGGCGCCGCCAAAGCTTCGCATGATTAGGTAGTGTTCGTTGGGCCGACGCGGGCAGTTCTTTCTTCAGCGCTCGAGGTCAAGTTCGATCCGCGTCACCGCGCCGGGAACCCGTATCGAGACGATTGCGTACCAAGCGCCACCCAGCGCCAAATAGGCGAAGAACATGTACGGGAGGATCGCGTACGGATAGGCGGGAACCGGAACCAGACTTCCGAGAATCACGAAGGCCATCATCGCGGTCCCGAGCGCGGCGGCGGCAACTCTGCCGACGGACAGTTTGCCTGCGCGCGCGAGTTCCACTGGAGCAGCGACGCAGCTAAGCAGGTACACGAACAGAAAACCGAAGGTCCCGAAGGCCGCTGTATAGCCGAACGCATCGAGCGGCGCCGTATGTGAAAACAACAGCACGATAATCAGCGTGAACAGGCAGGAGGCCGTCACGGCAAAAGCGGGCGTTTGATAGCGCTCATGCACCGTACCCATCGCACGATGCACAAACTGATAGCGCCCCATCGAGAACAACATCCGCGCAAGTGCGTTAATTGAGGCAAGCCCGCACGCGAAGCCGCTGATCGTTGCGGAAAAATACACGATCGCGGCTGCCCACCTGATGCCGGCGCGTCCCGTCACGGCGGCGAAAGGTGAAGTGCTATGGCCAATAAGACCGGCATGATCGCTTACCCCCAGCATCATCGCGTAAGTGATAAAGACGAAGAATAGTCCGCTGATCGCCGCGCTCAGGGTGACCGCACGCGGAATCGCGCGCATCGGGTTGCGTGCCTCCCTGGCTAACGTCGCGGCGCTCTCGAAACCGACAAAACTGAAGACCGCGAAGGTCAAGCCGGAGATTACGCCGCCGATCGGTAAATGTTTCAGGCCAAGTTGAACGGAATCGATCAGGCGACCATGTCGGGCAACCACGATTACGGCAATCGCCACTATGATTGCCAGGGATGATGCTTCCAGGAGCAACCCCACCCGTGAGCTGAGCCGGATATCGCGATAAGCGAACGCCGAAACCAGGAACAGGAATGAGATCTCAAACAGGGCGTAGGACGGGATCAGCGCTTTGAGGCCGAGAGCGCTGAGCATATCGGAGAGGAAAATGTGGGCGCAAATCGATACCGCGATCGCCGTGAAGAGATAGGCCGCAATCATGCTCCATCCCGCGAGCATCCCGGCCAGCGGTCCCAAGGTGCGGGCGATATAGGCAAAGTACGATCCGGCGAACGCGTGGCGCCGTGCCAATACGCTGATATTTGCGGCCACGAATATCAGTCCGATTGTCGCGATGAGATCCGAGAGCCAGGCGCCAGGGCCTGCCAGAGCTACCACCACTGAGATATTGATTGCGGGTGTCAGGGTGGGCGCGATATTGGCAATGGATTGGCCAATCGTTTCGGCAAAACTCAGGCTGCCGCCGCGCAGCGACGCTCTAATGCTGCCAGCGGAAGCGGCACTCATGCGAAAATGCCCTCGAATGAATCCGTACTGGTCATATATACGATTACGACTTAAGTTTGCGCGTATCGCGGCGCATGATCTAAACTCCGGACGTCATCTATCAAGCTAACGCGGCTTAATCCTGCAACCATAAACCGTCGCGCAACTGGCAGCGGAGGAATGAACATGGAAAATCACGACTCCATGAATGATGTCCGGCGCCATCCGCTGGATCCGTTGAGCGCCGAAGAGATCCGTACTGCCGTCCGCGTGTTTCGTACCCATTGGCCCGCCAGCGCCAATATGCGCTTCGTTTCGGTCAATTTGCATGAACCGGCCAAAGGCGAGCTTGAAAACGGTGGCGGCCAGGCGTTTGATCGCCGCGCATTCGTGATCGTGCTCGATCTCGGCGAGCGCCGCGTGCTCGAAGCGATCATCAGCCTGCGCGAGGAAACGTTGCTCTCGTGCGAAGAGCGCCGCGGCGTACAGCCCGGCATTATCATCGAAGAATTCATGATGTGCGAAAACGCGGTGAAGGCCGATCCGCGCTGGCGCGCCGCGCTCACCCGCCGGGGCATCACCGAGTTCGACAAGGCCATCGTCGATCCGTGGTCGGCCGGGGCTTACGGTGACGAACGTTTTCCCGGCCGCCGTCTGGCTCAAGGCCTGACCTGGATTCGCGGCAGCGATGCCGACGTCGGTTACGGCCGGCCGGTCGAAGGCCTGGTCACCTTCGTTGACCTTGAGAAAATGGAAGTGGTCGAGGTAAACGATGATATTGAGGTGCCGCTTCCGCCGCTGACCGGCTTTTATACACCCGAAACTCTTGGACCTCAGCGCGACGATTTGAAGCCCCTCGAAATCTCGCAGCCTGAAGGCCCCAGCTTCGCCGTCAAGGGCTACGAGGTGAGTTGGCAGAAGTGGCGCTTCCGCGTCGGCTTCAGCTCGCGGGAAGGGCTCGTACTGCGTCAGCTTGGCTACGAGGATCAGGGCCGCATTCGTCCGGTTTTGTATCGGGCATCGCTCTCCGAGATGGTGGTGCCCTATGGCGACCCAACGCTGACCCATCGCAGGAAGAATGCGTTCGACGTCGGTGAATACGGCATCGGCCGCATGGCCAACAGTCTCAAACTTGGATGCGATTGTATTGGCACGATTCACTACTTCGATGCGCACATGGTCACGATGGCGGGCGAGGTCGAAACCATTGAGAACGCCGTCTGCATGCATGAGGAGGATTACGGCACGCTTTGGAAACATACGGACTGGCGCACCAATCATTGTGAGGTGCGGCGCTCGCGGCGCCTGGTGATCTCATTTTTCGCCACTGTGGGAAACTATGACTATGGGTTCTTCTGGTATCTGTACCAGAGCGGCGAGATCCAGCTTGAAGTCAAAATGACCGGATGTTTATCGGTCGGCGCCCGTCCGCCTGGTGCTCATCCGACTCATGGCGTGATGGTGGCGCCCCAGCTTTACGCCCCGATTCATCAACACCACTTTAATTTTCGGCTCGACCTGGATATCGATGGGCCAGGCAATTCCATATATGAAGTCGACACCGTGGCCGATCCGCCGGGACCCGATAATCCCTACAGCGGCTCATACCGGCCGCAAGCGACACTTATCAGAAGCGAAGCGGAGGCGAGACGCGACGCAAATCCCGCCAACGGACGCGCCTGGCTGGTCGTAAATCCTTCAATTCGTAATGCTGTCGGCGAGCCGACCGGTTTCAAGATCATTCCGGGAGCCGACGTGGCGCTGTCGATGGCGCATGAGGGCGCGAGCCTACTCAAACGCGCAGGTTTTATCCGGCACAATCTATGGGCCACGGCGTATGATCCGGCCCATCGCTACGCCGCCGGGGATTATATCAATCAAAACCCCGCTCCCGACGGATTGGATCAATGGATCAAGCGGGATCGTTCGCTGGAAAATACCGATCTCGTGATTTGGTACAGTTTCGGCGCG
>JBOHWM010000327.1:0-7590 GCA_050736555.1 Binataceae bacterium (SeqCode) | reverse complement strand
CCCTCAACCAGCGGCTTGGTCTGCCACTTCTTCAGTTCGGGCATCACATGCTTAACGAAGCACTTCAGGTTGCGCTCCGCTTCATCGAACGGCATGCCGGCGTAGCTGAAATTGGCCATGATGCCGTTCATGTCGATAGTATCTTTGATGAACGCGAGCTTCTCCAGGACCTGCGCGGGCGTACCAATCGGCATCAGCTTGGCGAAATCGCGTGCGGCGCCTTCCATCCCATGTCGCGCGATAAACTTGCTGACGTTGCTGTAGAATTCATAGCTCTTGTGCGAACCGAATTTCTCCGAGGCCATCTCATAATGTTTCATCGCCGTGTGATAATAGGCGGTGACCCACTTCATCCCTTCCTCTTCGGCGCGGGTCTTGTCTTCATCGACGAAGAAGAACCCGCCGCACAACGGCTTGGGCGGTTCGCTGCCGGGATTAACTTCACTCCAGACCTTGTGGTAAACCTGAAAATCCTGTTTCACCACCTCCCACGGCTTCTGCGGGATGACGAGCAGCCCAACTCCGAGCTTCGCCATAATCGGCATTGACTCGGGCGAAACCGCGGCGGCATAGGTACGGCCGCGGAACGAACGCGCCGGAAATGGGCGGATGTCACGGCGGGGCTGGTTGGTCTTGGCGCCGCCTTCCATGTAACCCTTCTCAAGTGCGTTCAAAACCAATTGAGCATATTCGACGAACAGGTTGCGGCCTTCATTCTGATCGAGCCGGAAACCCTCGTATTCGATGCGCGCGAGGCCACGGCCCAATCCAAGGATAAAGCGCCCGTCGGACATATGATCGAGCAGTGAGATCTGCTCAGCGACGCGCACCGGATCATGCCAGGGCAACACCACCACCATCGAGCCGAGCTTCACACGCTTGGTCCGGCCCGCGATAAAGGATAGAAACTGCAGGACGTCGGGACACATGGTGTAATCGTCAAAATGATGCTCGACGCCCCATACCGAATCGAAGCCGAGCGGCTCGGCCATTTCGGCCAGACGCAACTCGTTGCGATAGACTTCGACGTCGGAAAGAGCATTATTCGGGTTTTGAAAAGCCGCTCCGTAACCTACGTGCATGGCATCCTCCTCTGCCGTCTCGCGTTTGTGGATTAGCGGCCGCCGTAAGGGGTATGGCCGGCAGTGCCATCCCAGCGGCCAGCCGCCAAGCATGCCATCAGCTTAGCATTAAATCGAGACTCGCCCGAAGTCCGCGCGACGGCCGGCTTCAGCCGTCAACGGCGGTCACGAAGCGATCGTTCGAAGCGCCGACTGCAGGCGCGTCAGAGTGCGATCATGCCCCAGCACCGCTATTACTTCGTAAATGCCGGGACTGACGGCGCCTCCAGTCAGAGCCACGCGGACAGGCTGCGCCAATTGGCCCAGCTTCAAATTGAATTGCGCCAGCACCCGCTGAAAAACACCCTCAATCGAGCTTTCGCTGAAATCGCCCCCGAGGCCGTCAAGTTCATGGGTCAACGTTCTCAACGGCTGGGAAATTTCGGGCTTGAGGAACTTCGCCGCCGCTTTGGGTTCCAGTGTGATCTCGTCATTTAAGTAAAAGCTCGCGAAGTCGGTGAGCTCGACCAACGTCTTGGCGCGCTCGCGCAGCGTCGCCACCATCTTTTCGAGCCATCTTTCATCGCCCGGAACGGTCCATCCACGGCGTTCGATAAACGGCCGGACTTCATTAGCAAGCTGCGCGGGAGTGCGCTGTTTCAAATAATGGAAATTCAGCCACAGGAGTTTCTCGGCGTTGAAAATGCCCGCTGATTTGCCGCAATCGGCAAAATCAAAATATTCGATCATCTCCGCCTTTGAAAAAATCTCCTGGTCCCCATGCGACCATCCCAGCCGCACCAAATAATTCAGCAGCGCTTCCGGGAAATAGCCGAGATCGCGATAAGCGAAGACCGAGGTCGCGCCGTGCCGTTTCGACAACTTCTGTCCGTCCGACCCCATCACCATCGGCAAATGAGCGTACTCCGGCGGCGTCAGTCCGAGCGCGTAAAAGATCTGCATCTGGCGCGGCGTGTTGGGCAGATGATCATCGCCACGCACGATGTGCGTCATGCGCAAATCGGCGTCATCCAGCACAGTCGCGAAGTTGTAGGTCGGCACGCCATCGGAACGGAAGATAATCAGATCGTCGAGCTCGCTATTGCTGAATACCGTCCGGCCTTTGATCAGATCGTTGACCACGGTCTCGCCCGCTTTTGGCGCGCGGAAACGAACGGTGTAATTACGTCCGGCGGATTTGTCGGGCAATGCGATCGACGCGAGTTGATCCGGCGGCGTACGATCGCGGCAGCGGCCGTCGTAACCGGGTTTGCGATGCTCGCGCTCGGCCGCCTTGCGCATCGCGTCCAATTCCTCGGCGCTGCAGTAGCATGGATAGGCATTGCCCTCGCGTAATAATCGCAGCGCGCCTTCGCGGTAACGCTCGAAGCGGTTGGATTGAAAATAACCGGGATCTGGAGGCCCTTCGTCCCATTCGACTCCCAGCCATCTCAGGCTTTCGAGAATTTCTTCCAACGATTCGTTGGTCGAACGTCCGCGGTCGGTGTCGTCGATGCGCAGGATGAAGCTGCCTTTTTGGTGGCGCGCGAACAGATACGCGAACAGCCCCGAACGTACGTTGCCGATATGCAGCGCGCCGGTGGGACTCGGCGCATAGCGGGTACGAACCGTCACTTCTCACTCCCATTCAATCGTCGCGGGCGGCTTCGAGGTGATGTCATAGACCACGCGGTTGACGCCCTTGATCTCGTTGGTGATACGGCTCGAAAGCGCCGCCAGGAAATCGGGTGCAAGGCGCGCCCAATCCGCCGTCATGCCGTCCTGGGACTCGACCGCGCGGATCGCAATCACACTTTCGTAACTGCGTCCGTCACCCATCACGCCGACGGTCTTGAGCGGCAGCAATACGGCGAACGCCTGCCACAATTGGCTACCAAGCCGGGCGGCGGCGGTTTCTTCCATCACGATTGCGTCGGCGCGGCGCAACAATTCAAGCCGCTCGTGCGTGACCTCACCTACGATCCGTACGGCCAGACCGGGGCCCGGGAACGGTTCGCGCGCGACAATTTCATCGCTTAAACCCAGCTTGCGCCCTAATTCACGCACTTCGTCTTTGAACAATTCACGCAATGGCTCGATAAGCTCAAGGCGCATCCGCTCCGGCAATCCACCAACGTTATGATGGCTCTTGATTGTCGCCGACGGGCCTTTGAACGAGACCGATTCGATTACGTCGGGATAAAGTGTGCCTTGGCCAAGAAAACGCGCGCCGCCCAGCGCCGCGGCTTCCCGCTCGAACACCTCAATGAACGTATGCCCGATGATGCGCCGTTTCCGCTCAGGGTCGAGCACGCCTGCGAGCCTTTCGATGAAAATTTCCGACGCCTCGGCAATTCTCAGTTCGAGACCTAGTTGACTTGCGAACTCGCGCTCCATGCGCTCGCGCTCGCCCGCGCGCAGAAGTCCGCTGTCAACGAAAACGCATAAAAGGCGCTCACCGATCGCACGATGGAGCAGCGCGGCGGCGACCGACGAATCAACGCCGCCCGAGAGCGCCATCAAAACACGATCGTCGCGGCTGACACGTGTGCGGATTTCATGCACCTTCGTCTCGACGAAATTCGCCATCGTCCAGTCGCCCGGCTCGCCACATATATTCAACGCGAAGTTACGCAGAATCCGCGCGCCCGCGGGTGTATGTGCGACCTCGGGATGGAACTGGATGCCACGCAACAGGCCGTCACGCGTGCGTATCGCCGCGTACCGCGAGTTGGCGGTGTGTGCGATTGCGCACAGCGCCGCCGGAATCGTTTCGACGCGATCGCCATGGCTCATCCATACGCGATGGCCGTCGCCTTCCAGGCCTTCGAACAGCGGGTCCTCCTGATCGATGACCAGATTGGCCGGGCCGTATTCGCGCGTGATCGCGCCAGCGCTGCGCGCTCCAAGATGTTGCGCAAGCACGTACATGCCGTAACAGATGCCGAGTGCCGGAATGCCGAGGCCAAATAATTCAGCCGATACGTTTGGGGCGTCCGCTTCGTCGAGACTCGCCGGCCCGCCGGATAAAATGATTCCGCTCGGCCGCATGGCACGAATTGCTTCGGGCGAAATATTGTAAGGATGAATCTCGCAATAGATCCGCGCCTCGCGCACACGCCGCGCGATTAGCTGTGTGTATTGGCTGCCAAAATCTAGAATCAGAATCACAAGGTAATGCCTTGGACACCCAATATAGCCGACGGCGCGCGCCTACCGAAGCGTAGGGTCTCTTCTTCGCCGATCAGGGACAAAGAATCGCTACGCGTGGATTCCTCGCTTCGGCGCCTGCTTCGGAATGACAAATTAGGGCAATAATATACTTGACTAACCGTCGCCTCCGTGATACATTCAAGGCATGGAAACGACGACTTACGTGCCGAAGACCTTTCTGGACGCGGTTCGCTACTTCGAAGACCCCGACGTTTGCCTTGGGCTGATGGCGGGTCTGCGCTGGCCGAACGGCGCGGTTACGTGCCCCATCTGCGGAAACACGAAGGCCCATTTTCTCGCCAATCAGCGGCGCTGGAAATGCAGCGGCAAACATCCGCGCACCCAGTTCTCGATCAAAGTCGGAACGATCTTCGAAGATTCGCCTATCGGTCTGGACAAGTGGCTGCCTGTTGTCTGGTTGCTGACGAATTGCAAGAACGGAGTTAGCAGCTACGAAATCGCGCGCGACTTGGGCGTGACGCAAAAAACCGCGTGGTTCATGCTCCAGCGCGTGAAGCTGGCAATGCAGCGCGGCTCGTTCTGGCACAAGCTGGAAGGCGAGATCGAAGCCGACGAATCGTACATCGGCGGTCTTGCCAACATGCACAAGGACAAGAAGGCCAAGATCACCGGAACTGGCGGATCGGGCAAGGCCATCGTGATGGGTATCTTGGATCGCAACACCCGCGAAATCCGCGTGAAGCATGTCCCCCATGTGAAGCGCGAAACTCTGCACACCGAAATTCGCGAGCATGTAGCGCCGGGGGCTGAAGTGTTCACTGATGAATGGGTGGCCTATCAGGGCTTGGATCGCGAATACGTCCACAACGTCATCAACCACGCGGAAGAGTACGTGCGCGGGAACATCCACACTAACGGGATCGAGAATTTCTGGTCGCTGTTGAAGCGCGGCCTGAAGGGCACCTATACGAGCATAGAGCCGTTCCATCTGTTTCGCCATCTGGACGAACAGGCATTCCGCTACAATAACCGCAAGACGGACGATGCCGGACGCTTCGTGCGGGCGCTCTCGCAAACCAGCGGTCGCCGCTTGACCTATCGGGAATTGACCGGCAGAGAGGCCGCCGCCGACAAATCGCTTAGTTAACCGTCGGCAAGGACGCGGCGACCGCAGGCGCCTTCCATCGGTAGGCGCGAGAAGCCTAGACTGGCGACATGGCGAAGCAATCGAAAGACGCCCCGCCCAGCTCCCATTCGTCTTTCCCGCGATTCGAGCGGGTAATGAAGGCCCTGATAGCGGTTCCAAAGAAAGAAGCGGACGAAAAGACCGCTGAGACTCGTCATAAACGGCATGGTCGTGCGCGTAAGCGATCTGCTTGATCGTTAGCTTTTCTTGACAGGCCCGCGTTTCTGATCCCATTTCACTCGCCGCAGACGGTTCCTTTCGGGGCCGACGATAAAATAATCGAATAGACCATCGATAACATCGAGGGCCCATTCGGCTTCCTCGACGCCAACCTCTATTATTTCGCCTGTTACTTTGTTCGCCTTCGTGTGTGCAGCGAAGTTGCCGATCTCACGTAGATAGTGAAGATTATCTTTGACGTTAGACGGATAGGCCGCGTCGTCGATAAATTTATTGATCTGATCTTCAAGTTTATATTCCGCGCGACCTGCATATTTCCTGAGCAGATCGGACAAGATACGACGAGAGAGAATTCCCGACATGTCGGGAGCATCCTCTAAAATCAGCGATGCTCGAATATAGGGTTTGCTAAACTCTTCAGGGACCAAAGAATCAATCGGTCGCGGTGGCGCTTCCTCGGAATTGCCAACCATTCCTCATCGGGATGGTCCAAGCCATCTACAACAACACTTTTGCGAATGCGAACAACTACTTGACTACAATCGTTGTTGAGGCAAGCAGTCCAGTCGATTTTAAAGGATACGCTAGTATTTGTTTCGTCGTGGAAGTGAGTGAAGCCTTCGCCCATGTCACCTTGGTCATTTAGCGAATAAAGCGAGTCCCAATAGGCAATCTGTTCGCGGGAACAATAGGGACAGCGTATTTTTTCCTTGTCGGCCATTTTTGCTGGCCTATACCGCGTACCTATAATTCTTAAAAAGGCGGATAGCCGTATCGCCTCCGTTTGTTTCGACTGGGAGAGCATCTATTGACCCTCCCGCCGTAGGCCAGCATAATCCCGGCGATGTCGGTTAGATAAGTATATTATTCTCCAAACTAGGGCTGTGCGGAGGTTTCCTGGCAAGCTCGAATTGACAAATAAGCTTGCGCGGATTTACTCAGGACCGGGATTGGCCGACAGGCCGAACCATGGAGCGATTGAAGCGCCCAGCCTTCGACTTCGGACCGCGCGATTCAGCCCACGAACGGCCAGTGCGCCGGAATTCCAAGCGCATCGGCGTACCCGTCCCCCCCAGTTTAAGCGCGGTGCGGAAACGTCCCTCAAGAAAGCGCACGTAATGAGCCGGGATATCGCGCTCGATATTGGTGAAAAAGGCGAAGCGCGGTGGCGCCTCGCCCACCTGCGTCACGTACATCAGCTTGAGCCGCCGTTTTCCCACCAACGGCGGATCCATCGCGGCTGTCGCTTCAGCCAAAACGCGATTGAGATGCGCGGTCTGAAAGGTCGCATGCCAGGCGTCTCCGGCACGCGCGCCGGCGGCGACAATTTCCGCAACGCCGTCACCCGTCACCGCGGATGTAAACAATATCGGCGCGAATTCCAGGAACGGATAGCGCCGATGTAGGTCGCGGACGAAAGCCGGTACGCGGCGGCCGAGCTTGGCGGCCAGATCCCATTTGTTACACACCACTATCAGCGCGCGATCGTTGCTGTCGACCAGCCGCGCCAGGCGAGCGTCCTGATCGGTAATTCCCTCTGAGGCGTCAACGACGAGCGCCAGTACTTCGGCACGCCGAATCGCCTCGATCGCGCGACCGACCGCGTGATGCTCGAGGTCGCCTTCCACCCGGGCTGGCCGCCGGATTCCGGCCGTATCGACCAGCATCACCTCACGACCGGCCGCGCTAATCCGGATATCAACAGTGTCGCGCGTCGTACCAGGGTGATCGTCAACCAGCGCGCGTTCGAATCCGGCCAGCCGGTTGAGCAGCGACGATTTGCCTACGTTGGGACGCCCAATCAAAGCGAGGCGCAAATCCGGCTTGGCTATCGCGGTGCTCCCACGCTCCCGCAGATGTGCCACGATTAGGTCGAGCAGCGTGTCGATGCCATAGCCGTGAGCGCCGGAAACGAATGCCAATTCGGACGCGCCCAACGAATACGCGTCGCCCGCCCGTGACTCTAACTCCGGGCGATCTATTTTGTTG
>JBOHWM010000326.1:0-2378 GCA_050736555.1 Binataceae bacterium (SeqCode) | reverse complement strand
GTGGTCGGTCCCAACGGATGCGGCAAATCGAACGTGGCCGACGCGATTCGTTGGGTGCTGGGAGAACAGGCCCCGACTCGTCTCAGAGGCAAAAGCTCCGACGACCTTATTCATGCGGGCAATG
This sequence comes from Binataceae bacterium (SeqCode), assembly GCA_050736555.1. Classification (GTDB taxonomy): domain Bacteria; phylum Desulfobacterota; class Binatia; order Binatales; family Binataceae; genus JBOHWJ01. The sequence continues at coordinate 2,254 of JBOHWM010000326.1, read as the reverse complement.
ATTCCAATCCGCCGGCCGGAATGGCCGAGGTCACTTTGCTGCTGGAGGCCGAGGACCGCGCCGCCCTGCCGGAGCCTTATGCCGCCCTGAGTGAAGTCGCTGTGACGCGCCGCATCTATCGTCTCGGCGATTCGGATTATCTTATCAACAAGCTCCCCTGCCGCCTCAAAGATATCACGGAATTCTTTATGGCGGCGCAGATTCATAGCCGAGGATACGCACTGATCGAACAGGGCCGGGTCGAGGAGATTATTCAAGCCAAGCCCAACGAATTGCGCGCGATGGTTGAAGAAGCGGCTGGTCTCGCGTTGTTCAAGGGGCGGCGTGAGATGAGTGAACGCAAGTTGGAACGCGTCAAGGAAAATCTCGCGCGCGTCGACGACGTTCTGAGCGAGATTGAACGCCAACTCAACTATGCCCGCCGCCAAGCCAAGAAAGCGGAGGCTTACAAGGTTATTCGCGCCGAACTTTTCGAACTGGAACGGCTCTACGCAGCCCGTCGCCTGCTGGAACAACATCATGAGTTATCGGCACAATCGGTGCGTGAACTCGACTTGACGGAGCGGCGCGGGTCTGCACGCACAGCGGTCGCAGCAGCGCAAAACGCGGCTGAAACCGCAACAGCGGCGCTAAATGTTCAGCACGACGAACTCGCGGCCGCCCGTCGCGAGCTGGAAACCTTGCGCACAGCCTTGGACGAACGCGTGCGTACACGCGCCTTTTTGCAACGACGCCTCGATTCCATCGCCGAAGTTCAACCCGGACTCGAAGCCCGGTTGATTGAACTCGGTACGCGCGCAACCGCTTCCCGTGCTGCACGCGCCGAAGCCGGCGCACGTCTGGCGCGCGCTATCAACGTGGATGACGGTGTCAGCGAGGCTGCATTGGCCACTTTGCGCGATCGACATCGCGAGGCTGAGCGCGCCTTGCGCGATGCTGAAAAGCGTGTCGAGCGGATGAAAGATGAGGTTTCCGAAGTCATACGGGAAGCGGCGGTGCTACGTGGCCGTCTGGCCGATCTTTCGGGCGAGCGCGCGGACCTCGAAGCCAAACTGAAAAACCAGGGCGGTGAATTGCCGCAACTGACGGCCGCCATCGAACAAGGCCGGACAAATCTGGCCGCCGCTGACGCGACGCTCGCTTCCACACGCGACGAACTGCATCACTGCGAGGAGTCCCGCCGCGAAGCCGGCGAACGGGAAATTGAAGCGCGCAGCGCGGCCGAATATCACCGTGGCGACGTTGCCGCCGCCAAAGATGCACTTGCGCTCGCCCAGGCGCGCGCTGAACGGATCCTGCCCGACGGCGCCGGTGAGCGCCTCCGCAGCGTGCTCGACTCTCTCAACGGCAACCGCCCGGCGGTTGACCCAACGATGCTGTTGGAGGTGATAAAGGCTCCGGCCGCGCTCGAACCCGCGTTGCGAGCGGTGCTTGGAGATGAACTTGACGCCGTGATCGTGGACTCGCCGCATTTCGCCCTGCAGGCGATTGACGTGCTCAAGGATAAGCAAGCCGGACGCCTTTGCTTTATCCCTGAATCTGTCACGGCCGACAATATTCACGAGTCAATCGACGCGCCCGGAATACTTGGCCGTTTACTCGACATGGTTGAAGTCGAACCGCGTTACCATGCGCTGGCTGAAGCGGTTATCGGACATGTGATGCTGGCGGACAACCTGCACGCGGCACTTGACGCATCTCATCTGAACGGCCGTGGCACCGTCTTTGTCACTCGCGAAGGCGACGTGATGCATCCTGGCCGCATGATGCGCGGTGGCAGCGCGCCTTCCGGGCTCGACGATATCACGGCAGGCGCCTTTGAAATCGCGCTCAATCCGGACGCCGCCGCCAACAAGCTCGCGGACGTCGAGGCCATACACGATCAACTCGTACGCACACACGAGCAAGCGCGTAACGCTCATCGCGAGGCACGCGAAACGCTCGACGCGACCCGCGCCAGTGTCCAGCGGGCGGAGCGCGCGGCCATCGAGGTTCGCGGTGCTCTGCCCAAGATGGAGCAACGGCTGGCGCTAGCCGAAGCAAGCTGCGCCAACGCGCGCCGCCGGTTGGAAGAACTGGCCGGGCTGGTCAGTTCCTCCAATGCCCGGTTGGAAGAGCTGGCTCGGCTCGAAGCCGACGCTAGAGCGCGCCTCAATGAGAATGCCGCGCTGGTGGCTGAGCGCAAACGCGCGGTTACTCAACTCGCGGACGTGATGATGGAGGCCGGCGCCAAGATGGCGGCTCGCAAGGCGAA
>JBOHWM010000325.1:0-1935 GCA_050736555.1 Binataceae bacterium (SeqCode) | reverse complement strand
TGGCCGCTTGACCTTAGCTTGACCCATCCGGATGATTCAAATAATTCAATTGGGACTGCTCGTATGCTGGCCGTTGCCAATCGGTTGCGCATTTCAACTGGCGCGTACAACAAAACATGACAGCACTGACCAACCAAATGGATGTGGGCGGGGGTGAGCGTGGTTCGATGGACTTGAGCGGGATGTCGCCTGGCGAGAAGCAGATTCTCATTTTCAGCTTTTATCGCGACGCCGAATTGCGTGGCGCGCGATTGTTGTTCAATCTCCTCGGCCATCTGAAGGACGCTGACTCACAGCTCAAAATGTCGAAGCATTTGGCCGACGAGACGCGCCATGCGTGGCTGTGGACGCGCCGCATCGCCGACTTGGGGGGCGCTCCAGTAATGGTCGCGGATGGCTATCAGCGCCGGCTTGGACTGCGCACCGGCGTACCCAAGAGCATCGTCGAGATTTTGGCTTTGACCGTAGTCGTGGAAGAGCGCGCGCAGAGCCGTTCCATGGCGCACGCGGCACTCCCGAACGTTGACGAGGCCACACGCGAGGTGCTCAGGGCCGTCACCGAAGACGAGACGTGGCATCTGTCGTGGATCGAGAAAAAGATGCGCGAGATTGCACGCGAAGACGGCGACGAGGAAGCCGCGGACCGCGCGCTTGAACGCTATCGCGAGATCGATCGCGACGTCTACGCGACGTTGGCGGCTGACGAAGCTTTCTTGATGCGTTCCTAACCGTTACTTTTCACGTTTACGCGCGTCTTTGTATCGCCGCGTTCAGTGATTCTCGCATCGTTTCAGCGGCTCGCGCTGCCGCGGCACCAGGCTGACGGTCCGATTCGTCCCGGAACGCGTACATAAGGCTGCGGCTGGCATTGACGATCACGCCGCGATGGTCAGATCGCAAAGCTGCCAGCGCGTCCTCGGCATCAGCTCCTTGCGTGCCGTAGCCAGGCACAAGGATCATCGCGTGGGGCATTAGATCCCGTGCCCTCCGCGCGTGTTCAGGATAGGTCGCGCCGACAACTGCGCCAATCGGGCTGAGGTCGTTGGCATCGACAAAATCACTACCCCAACCATGCACTCGCTCGGCGACTGCTTCCCACAGCGGCCGCTCCGGCGACAAGCGATCCTGAAATTCGCCCGACGAGGGGTTGGAGGTTTTTACCAGCACGAAGAGGCCGCGACCCTGGCGCACACGCGCGACAAAAGGCGCGAGCGCATCGCTGCCGAGATAAGGATTAACCGTTACCGCGTCACAGCCAAAGTCGCCACTACCCAAAAAGGCTTCGGCATACGCGGCGGAAGTCGAACCAATATCGCCGCGCTTGGCATCCGCAATCGTCACGAGCCCACGCGCACGAGCGTACTTGAGCACCTCAACTAACGCGTGCAAACCACCGAGTCCGCGAGCTTCAAAGAAGGCCAATTGCGGTTTGATTGCGACCACCGATTCCGCGCAGGCTTCGATAATCTCACAGCAAAACCGCGCCAGCGTATAGCCCGAGGGAACCCCGGGACCAGACCTGCCGTCGAGTTGCGGATCAATGCCGAGTACCGCCACGCTGTCTTTCGCGCGCTGCGCTTCGAGCAACTTTTCAATGAAATCCATGCTTCGAGATCATAGCCGAGCGGCGCTCCGGCGGTTAACGGTGGGGAGCTGAACGCGCTTGCGAATTACCGCGCACCACTTTTAGAGGCCTCGTCTTGCGCGCTCTGGAAGCGGCAACTGGAGGCGGAGTATCCGGAGTTAGCGTGCGCGTGCTCTGCCAAAGGTACCAGACCGCGGCACTGCGATAAGGACGCCAGCGCTCGCCAAACACGCTCAGTTGCTTGGGAGTGAGTGGCGCACTCATGCCGTAGGCTTTCATCACAGCATTGCGAAAACCGAGATCATCGACCGGCAATACGTCGGGTCGGCGCAGATTGAACATCAGGTACA
>JBOHWM010000324.1:0-3278 GCA_050736555.1 Binataceae bacterium (SeqCode) | reverse complement strand
GATAACGATCTTCCAGTGGGTTGCCCAGCTCAACACCCGGCCCTGCTTCGCTCATCACTGCGACTGGCGGATGCCCAATGTCAAGGAGCTGCAGAGCATCGTGGACTACGAGACCTATCTCCCGCCGGTGGATGCGGCGTTCAACAACAACTGCACATTAGGCTGCACTATGGATGGCGCCAACAATACTAGGGAATGCAGTTGCACACAGTCGGTGGGCCCATCGAAAGGCTATTACTGGACGAGTTCGACCTACGCGCCCAGTCCGCTCGTTCCCCCTCCCGGTTCGATGCTCGCGTGGGGCGTGCTGTTCGGCGACGGCGACGTGCTCAGCGCCGGTAAGACCGACCACGATTACGTACGCGCGGTGCGTTGCGGCTTTGTAAGGTCGGACATTCGCTGAGTTGTTGATCAGAATGACCGGGCAACCTTTGTTGCAGAGATAACTGTCGGCGCGCGTAACCTCTAAATTGTCTGACCCGGCGTTATTCACCCGTGGTTTTTGGTTTGCGCCTGGACTTGGAACCGCCGCGCGCATTGGCGGGCGGCTTGGAATGCTCCAGCTGCTCCAACATCCGGTCGATCTTCATGCTAAGGTTTACGAGTTGGCCATTCAGATGATCGAGGCGGGCCTTGAGCTCGCGCACGTCCCGTTTAGAGGGAATGTTGACGAAATCCAAAACCGTCTCGACGTTGCGGTCGAAGGTGCCTTTGTTTGCCAAGAGGCGTTCGCCCGCACGCCCCATCCGGCGGCGGAGATTGTCGTTGCCCATCACTTCACTGAAAAAACTGCTGACGCCCTCCTCACTCATCTGGCGCAATTTCGCCATCAGACTTTCCGCATCTTTACGTGCCATTATCTTCAACTATAGCGAGGCCGCGCACATAGGCAAACTATGACGCTGCTGGCCAATATTATTGGGTATGCCTCGGGCTTCGCCCTGATGCGCTATCCGGAGGGTACGCTCGCGCTGCTGGCCACGTCGCTGATGGTCGACGCGGCACTGGCGCCACTCACGGCGATTATCGCCTCGCGGCGCGGACGCCGTTGGATCCTGTGGCTGGTGCTGGGGTTCCTCTTCGGCATGTGGGCACTGGCGGTGGTGCTGCTCTTCAAGCCGCGCGCCGCCATTCCGGGCCAAGCAAGTCCCGATTACCCGCCTGCTTCCGACGCCGCTTGAGCCATGCCAGCGCCGGAGCGAAAACCTCACGCTCGGCGTGCGTACCGCAGATAACGTCCAGATGACCCCATTCTGGAAGCGTGATCACGCGCACCTCCGCGCTTCCGGTCGCATGCGCCGACTGTGCAACCTGCTTCGGCCATTGTGGTGAGATATTGGTGCTGCTGAAGGCGATCACCGGGATTTGCGAAGACTTCAGCGTCGCCATACGCGCGGGCGTGAACGGAGCTTCATAGTCCTGTATGGCTGGCCAATAGCGGTCGAAAATTATCAATTGCCGCGCCAGTACTGACGGGTCGGAAAATCCGCCGAGCGCGTTGGCCAGTCCGCCATGTCCGCCGAAACTCGGCGAATCATACACCACATGGGCAAGATTATCGGCGGCGGTCTTATATTTCTTCAGCGGAGCCGGCCCATTCGCATCGCGAATCACGTCCTCGAGTAGCGCCTGTCGTAATTTGTAGGTCAGATGCTTGCCGTCAATATCGTCCACGATGTGGCCTGGCGGCGGCGTGCCGGCCGCGCGCTGCGGAATCCATCCGTCGAACAGCAGCAGACCCTCGACATTCTGCGGATGCTCCACCGCGTATAGATAGGCGAAGCTGACGCCGCGGCTGAAACCTGACAAGACAATCCGGCGCCGCCCCGTCGTCGCCATGATAAAGCGCACCGCCGCGTCAATGTCGGACTCGAACATCGCATCGGTCCATCCACGCAGCTCGCCGAGACTTGTGATCGGCGTCTCCGGCGGGATGAAGTGGGTGCGATAATCCAATGACCAGAAATCAACGCCATGCGCCGCCATATAGAGCGGCATCGAGTAACGCGTATTATCGATCGCGGCCTCGCCATTCATATTGGTCCCGGGCAGATACAATACGACTATCTCTGGATCAACGGGCGGCTTGGAGCCGCGACTTAGACGCTCAAGACCAATCCGATCAAATGGTGAAGGGCCGCGCTTGGCCTCAAAGCTCCATTGATGAACCTGTGGCGTATTTTTGAACGAGCGCACCATACCAACTTGAGCGAACCGCGAAGTCGCGATCGTTGCCATGGCAGCAGCGGAGCGCGCCGACGCCGCCGTCGCGGTTAGCGCACCCGCGATTACGATCGCGCAGGCCAAGGCTCGAAGCGGTGATGGATTTTTCATGAGTTGTCTACCACGTACCACGCTTTGGCAAAGGATTGATGACACAGCGCCGACGCGAACATCAACCGGATTTCGCTTCGATGACCGCGGTTTCCTCAACGCCGTCAGGCGTTGACCTCGATTGCGCCGCATGCGAAATCAAGCTGTAGTGGGAAATCGCATTCGCCATATTTGAAACGGGAGTAGGTAATGGCCGAGAAAATCGAATTCGGACTCTTCTCGCCTCAGGCTGGCATGTCCTTCAAGACGGTGCTTGAGCGCGCTCGGCACCTCGAACAACTCGGCTATCATTCGATTTGGCTGGTGGACCATTTCTGGAATCGCGGCCTACCCGAAGCCGACACGTTGGAGTGCACCGCGACCATGAGTGCGCTGGCGGCGCGAACCGAGAAGCTGCGCATCGGTTCCCTGGTCCTGTGCAATTCGTTCCGCAATCCGGGGCTGCTCGCCAAAACGCTCTCGACTATCGACAACGTCAGCAACGGACGCGTCGAAGTGGGATTGGGCGCGGGCTGGATGGACGAAGAGTACCGTGGCTACGGCTACGATTTCCCGACTATGGGTGCGCGGCTGCGCCAGCTCGAAGAGGGGCTGAAAGTGATGAAGCTGCTCTTCACGGAGAAGAAAGCCAGCTTCGACGGCCGCTATTACCATCTCGCCGACGCGCTCAACAATCCCAAACCCGTCCAGAAACCTCATCCGCCGATCACGATCGGCGGCAGCGGTGAAAAGGTGATGCTGCGAATCGTCGCGCAATACGCCGACCGTTGGAACTGCCCCGCCGGTTATCGCAGCTTCGAGCACAAGCTCGGCGTGCTAAAGGAGCATTGCCAGGCGGTCGGACGCGACCCCAAAACCATCAACATTTCCGAACAGCTCCTGATATGTCTTGGCGCTAACGAAGCCGAAGTCGAAGAAAAGTGGAAACTCTCGCAGCGGCTGCC
>JBOHWM010000323.1:0-6260 GCA_050736555.1 Binataceae bacterium (SeqCode) | reverse complement strand
AATTCATCCGCGGCAACATTGGCGGCCCTGCGCGAGATTATCGCGCGTCGCGCCGACGAGATGGCGGCGTTGATCGTGGAACTTGTACAGGGCGAAGCGGGTTTCGTCACCGCGCCACGCGAATTCTTCATCTCGCTATTCGAGGAATGCCGCCGCGCCGGAATCGCTATCTGGATCGACGAGGTGCAGACCTTTGCGCGGACTTCCGAGTTGTTCGCCACGGATTTGCTTCAACTCGCCGATTACGCGGACGTGATCACGATTGGCAAAGTCTTCCAGGGCAGTGCCGTACTATTCCGCAAGAATTTCGCACCAGACGCGGGCTTAATTTCCGGCACCTTCTGCGGCGCGACGGTGTCGATGGCGGTGGCAAATCGAATTATCGAAAAGCTCACTACCGAAGGAATGCTCGGTCCGGAAGGACGCGAAAAACAACTCGAACGTCTGACGCGCGATCATCTGGAAAGAATGAGCCGCCGCCATCCGGGGATGATCTCCGAGATCGATGGAACTGGCGCGATGATCGCGTTTCAACTCGGCGACGGCGCTCTCACTCGCACGAAGGAATTCATCATGCGATGCTTCGACGCCGGACTGGTGCTCTACTACGGCGGACATGAACCGGCCTGTATCCGCCTGTTCTTGCCAGCAGGCGTGCTCAGCGATGATGAACTGAGCGAGGCCTTCGCGATCATGGATAGGTGCCTTGAGGTGTAAGGCCGAGACGTCCAGGCGATCCAAGTTGGTACGCCGCCGATAACGCACAGCCCGCATTCTCTTCTTCTCTCAAACACGAACGGGCGAGAAGGATCGGGAGAAAAGAGGGTTGCCGCTAGCGTTAGATCCGCGATGGCCCTAGTTTGCCATCCAGCACATGGAGCGCTTCATACAAATAGTAGCTGCCCCAAATAAGCTCGTTGTTGACCGCCAGATCGATCCGCTTGTTATAGCAACCTTCCCACAGACCGCCCTCGCCTCCCAAATAAGTTTGCGTCAGCGCACGAACTGTAGTCCGCGCGGCCTCATCATAACGGCGACGTAATCCGGCGTCATGAGTGAGTGCGGCGAGCTTCAGCAGGCTCGCGGCCGCGATCGCGGTCGCCGAAGTATCGCGATTCGTGCTCGGGATCGCGGGGTCATCAAAGTCCCAATATGCGACCATGTCGCGAGGAACGTGGCCCAACCACCAATCGGCCGCACGCTGCGCCGGCTCAAGAAACGTCGGATCTCCCGCCCATTGCGCGGTCAAAGCCCATCCCAACATCCCCCAAGCCTGCGCGCGCGCCCAGGTGCTCTGGTCGGTGATACCCTTATGCGTATAGCGGCGGATCAGGAGGCCAGTCGCGGCGTCAAACGAGGCGGATTGGCAGATTGATCCGTCTTCGCGCAGGCACAATTCAATATGGCGGCGTGCGTGTTTGACCGCAATTTCGGCTAACGCGGGCTCGCCGCTTTGACGACTGGCCCACGTCAGCAAGGCCGCGATTTGTACCGTGTCAATCTCGGTTTCAGTCGCACCCACGCTGTGTACTTCCTCGAACTCGGTGCCGGTAGGAACCACTTCGGCGGCCGGATTATACATTTTGGCCAGCGAACGAGCGCCAGCCAACGCGATTTCACGCGCCGCCATGTCGCCGGTAAGTATCGCGCCGAGTGCGGCGCCGTAATAGAAGAGCAAGCCTTTTGCCGAAGTCTGCGAGTCAACGCGGCGCCGCAATCGTTCTGTCCATCGCGCGGCCTCAAGAGCGTATCGCGGATCGCCGGTCGCTGCCGCGGTCAGCCATAGCATCGCGTTCCAATAGCCACCGGTCCAATCGCCGGCCGGCGTCGTGACCCATTTGCCCGTGGCGCGGTCAGCATAATGGGGAAAGCCGTCGCGTACGGTCGCGACGGTAATATCGATGCGGGCGCGCATGTTCGCGATCGCACCCGCCCAAATTTGATCGCTCATCCGTTCGCTCCAGATTGTTTTCGCGCCTATCGCAGATTATTTTTGAAGAACGAAATCATCTTGGGCCACAACTCGAAGGCCGCCTTTTCACGATAACTCTGCCGGTAATCGGCAAAGAACGCATGGCCCGCGTCCTTGAATATGTCGAGTTGAAAAGTCTTGCCTGATTGCTCGAGGCGCTTGCGTATTTCGGCGGCGTGCGCTGGTGACGGATTCTGATCCTCCTCACCGCACACCACGTAAAGCGGGCAATGAAGTTGCGGAATTAGATCGACCACCGGCGTGGGGCGCTCGGGCGTGGTCATCGCTTCGGCGGTGGCGCGAGTGACGAAGCCGCCCCAGCAATCGACTGCGGCATCAACCTTATCGCTGCTGCATGCGAATAAGAGCGTCCAGCGCCCGCCGACGCAGAAACCGACGCATCCGACCTTGCCGTTACATCCGGACTGCGCGCGGAGAAACGCGGCGGCCGCTTCGAAATCACGCACCAGTTGGGAGTCCTTCAGACCGAACATTTTGGTGCGGACCTCGGTCATATCGCTCGCGCTTTTGGGCGCGCCGACACGCGAATAGACGTCCGGGGCGAGCGCGATGAAGCCCTGGCTGGCGAAACGCCGCGCGACGTCCCGTTCGTGTTCGACCAGCCCAAAGGCCTCATGCAGAATGAGCACGGCGGGACAACTACCGTGCGCTTTGGGTCGTGCCAAATAACCCCGCATCGCGAAGCCGTCGCTTGCGAACGTCACATCCTTGACGTCAATTGCCGCCAGATTGGTCACTTCACCAGCCAACGCCATGATTGCCACCTCCAGAATTGCTGACGTAAGAATCAAGACCGCCTATACAAATTGCTTTTTCGCCCAGCCATCTTCGTAGGGCGTGAGAAAGCGGGCGGTTACCTTGAGATGTTTGAATTTCCAGCCGTCATTAGTGCGCACATATTGTTCGTCATAGCGCGCGGCGAGCCAGACCGCCTGTTTCTCGTCCTCTTTTCCTTCCGACCGGCGCATCCTGGTCGCCGGCTGCAGCAGATACCATTGACCGCGGGCGCTGCCACCCTCAACCTCGATGATCGGATTCATCACATGATGGATGGCGAAGGGAAAAATACGCGGCGCGCCGCGAAAGAATTGACGGATTTTCTCGACGTCTTCGGCCTTGCCGAGACCGGCGCCATCCCAGATCGCATCTTCGGTAAAAAGTGCCGCGATAGCCTCGGCGTTATAGTTATCATCGCAGGCGGCGCAATAACGTGCCTTCAGCCGCTTGATTGACTCGATATCTTCAAGCACCTTGACCCGCTCTTCCAGTGTCTTCATCTGAGGCTCACCCCCGCGTTATGTGGCGACTCAATTTCAATAACGCATTTCGCTCGCCGCCCCAAGCAAAAAGGTAAAGTTCCACAGCTAGAGATTGGATTTGTTTCCGACAATTGAGATTGGCCAACCCACTCGATAAAGTAAGCGAAGAAGTTGTCGCATGGCGCTTAAGAACACGGAGAAAATAGCGGCTGGAGCCGTACGCCAGGGTCTGCGGGCATGGCTTGCGTCGCAGTTTGCGGGTATCTCGGAACGGCTGACGCGCGTCGAGGACGCTTCGACGGCTTCGAAAAGCGCATGGCGGATGGCCTTTGGCGCCATCAATGCGCGGCTCGATGATCTGCGCAATTCGCTCGAAATTCATGAACGGCTTGCGCGTCTCGAGGCTGAGCGCGACCTTAAAAGCGAAACATCATCCTGATCCGATCATCGCTCCGAATCACGCCACTTCTCGCTTACCGGTGCGCGACACTCGCCTTTGACGGCGAATTTCCAGTAGCGCTGGCACTTACTTTGAACTAATCAAACCGGCAAGCTTGAATCAGGGTGGCAGACGGGCCGGCCGGACCGCTCATTTTCAATGCACCATATATTGAGTCCCACGGGAATAGCGGCTTGGCTCGCCACCTGGGGCTATTTAGGCGTCTTCTTATTTGTCTTTGCCGGGAACCTCGGGCTGCCAGTACCGGAGGAAACCGTGCTGTTGGCGGCAGGCTTCGTCGCGGGACGCGACCTGCTCGATTTGAAGACGCTATACGTGGTTGGGATCGCCAGTGCCACGATCGGCGATTGTTGCGGTTTCTTGCTGGGTCGAACGGGTGGACAACGCCTGATCGAATGGCTGGCGAGTCATTTCGCCATCGTTCGCCGCCGTTACGTTCACCTGCAACAGTTCTTTGACACACACGGCGCGAAGGCCGTATTCATGGCGCGCTTCATCCTGGGGGCGCGTTTTCTCGCGGGCCCGATGGCGGGTGCGGCGGGAATGCCGTTCTGGCGCTTTTTGGGCTGGAATCTGTTGGGCGCGATCATCTGGTGCTCGTTGGTCCTAACCGTCGGATATCTGGTTGGCGACGAGTTGGAATGGGTCGCTCATGTCACCAGCACCGCCGCGGTGTGGATCGCGGTTGGCGTCCTGCTGGTGCTCGCTGGTATTTGGCTCTTCTGGTGGCGGGAACGGAATCCGCGCTCGCAATCATAAGACGACGCTGGTCAACGAGTTTGCGCTGACGCACGCGGCGGTATTAGGCTTCGTCTGATCAGGCGAATGCACCTGGCAGCCGCGCCTTTGATAGCGTCAGCGGCGCCGCTGGCGGGTTAGCAGGCAAACCCCGAGGAGCCGAACCAATGGCATTGCTACCGTATGTCGATGAAACCCAGGCCAGTGCGAAAACCCGTGAAATTCTTGGCAACACGCCGCGCAAACTCAACGTCGCGCGGATTATGGCGACGGCCTCGGAGCCCGTATTTCACAACTTCTCGCGATTAGGCAACGCGTTATTAACCAAGGCCAAACTCGACAGCAAACTCCGTGAGCTTGCGATTCTACGCACCGCCAAGGCCAGCGGCTCGGTCTATGAATGGACCCAGCACGTGCCAATCGCGAAGGCAGTGGGCGTCAGCGACGATCAAATTGCCGCGATGGATAATTGGGAGCCGGCCAAATGCTTTAGCGAAGTCGAGCGCCTGGTGTTGCACTTCACTGATCAGATCGCGCGTAACGTCAAAGGCAGGAAGGAGACGCTGGAAGCCCTCCAGCGCCATCTGAGCGGAGGCGAGATCGTCGAATTAATCATGTCCATCGGCTTTTGGGGCATGGTTGCGAGGGTGCTCGAAACCGCTGAAGTCGAACTCGAAGATTTTGCCGGCAAAGTGAATCTGCTGGCTGGTGGCAAGCAATAACCGGACGCTGTGCGCGCCGAATTTACGCCGAACAAATCACAGTTCGAACCTCATCACCGGCATCCGACGATTCGCGCGGATGCCGGACGGTTCGTAACTCACGGTGCTCGCTCCGCGGCGCAAATAGAAAGATTCGGCGTTGGGATCGGCTATCAGCGTCAATTCGCGAAAATTATGCGACCGCGCCCACGCGAGGGCATGAAGCCAGAGCCGGGTGCCGTGGCCTTGCCCAATGAACTCCGGGTCCATCCACAAGTCGTGTAATTCGACGATTTCATCTGGATGTGGCCGGAGCGCGTAAAAGCCGGCCAGCCGTCCGGACAACTCCAATCCGTAGGCCGTGAGCCGAGCCAAATCATCGGCGGTGAGAGCGATTTCTTTGCGTGCGTCGGCCATAAACGCGGCGTCATAGCCCCAATGCGCTTTTGAACGCAGCGCCAATTCGGTCAAAGCCCCGGCTTCATCACACGTTATCGCACGGATAATCACCGCCATCGTAGTGATCTATGCTGGCGCCTGTCGGCGTTTGCGTTGCTCTTCGAGCTTGCGCAATTCCACGCGCCGAATCTTGCCACTCACCGTCTTCGGCAGCTCTTCGACGAACTCGATTTCGCGCGGATACTTGTAGGGCGCGGTCACGCGTTTGACGTGCTCCCGCAACTCGTCGGCAAGCACGTTGCCGCCTGCGATGCCGGTCTTAAGTTTGATGAACGCTTTGACGATACTGCCGCGATCGGGATCGGGGCTCGCCACCACCGCCGATTCCATCACCGCCGGATGCTCGAGCAACGCGCTCTCAACTTCAAACGGCCCGATGCGATAGCCGGCTGATGTGATCACGTCATCGGCGCGGCCGACGAACCATAAATAGCCGTCGTTGTCCCGGTAGGCTTGATCGCCGGTGAGGTAAAAATCGCCCTGAAAAACGGCCGCATTCTCTTCGGGGTTCTTCCAGTATTCAAGCATGATCGATGGCGGCTTCACAGGCTTGACCCGAATCGCGATCTGGCCGACTTCGTCGGTCTTGCACTCGCGCAGGCCTTCATCGAGCACGCACACCTCCAGTCCTGGAAATGGTCGCCCCATGG
>JBOHWM010000322.1:0-2688 GCA_050736555.1 Binataceae bacterium (SeqCode) | reverse complement strand
CGGCCGGAACAACAGATTACCGATAACATTTGTTACAGAAAGCGTTCGAGTGAAAACAAACCCACCACAATGCAATCAGGATGAAATCGGATGACTGGTTGCGGCAACGGGCACCTACTGAGTGGGCGGTACACCGGGCCGCTGCTCCTGTCCTTGACCGCTTGAATCCGCATTTCCAACGCTCGCGACCCACGGATGGTTGGCCGGGAGACAAACCAACGGCGTGACGCTCGGCGATGCGCCCGCGCCGGTTCCTGAAACTGCGCCCAGTTCACGGCTCGTCCAGCTGGCGATCCCGCCGGCAACCGACCCCGCGGCAAGTTTTTCTCCGATCGCGGCCACGCAGTCCGCCGCGCTCGAATAATTGCCAGCGATCTGCCAGTTCGGCTGGCTGAGATTGCTATTAGCGGCAGCCGCGAGCATTACCCAGTTGAGCAGGGCCACTTTCCAAATCCTGCCATGCATCATCGGCTAATACCTCATCCGGAACGTCGAGCTATTTCGGGCGCATTTTACGAAGCGCGGGCCGTCGGCACAAAAGGAAATCCGCCCGCTGAACCATTCGTGCAGTGAAACCAAAACCGCGAACATTCCCGTCGCTTTAACGATATCAGCGATGGCGGCCTCGCCGCCGATGGCCGGAAGCAAGCATTGTCATCCCATCGACAGAGCAGCCTCCCCGAGAAATCCGTCATCATAGTGTAACCCTCCAATCAACAATGAACGGCGGCGACTGTTGCTTCTATAAGAAACGCTCCAGCGAAAACAAACCCGCCAGTGCGATCAGAATGATTCCGGCGGCGGACTGGGCATCGTGCTCATAGCGCTCGCCCAGACGCATACCGAAGGCGAGTCCGACAAAGGTGAAAATCGTGGTCGTGATTAACAGTGTGATCACTAACGGTGCCAGCGGTATTGCTTCCGCCGGAAGTGCGATTCCAACGCCAAGGGAATCCAGGCTGACCGAGAGCGCGGTCACGAGCAAACCCATTCCAGTGGTTACATCCAGTTGCGGTGCGGCAGCGTGACGGAGCGAATCGCGGATCATCAGGATGCCGATCAAGCCCAGCAGCACGAACCCCATATACGCGGCAAAATCGCCCAATAGCTTCCCGGCGCCGCTTCCGAGTGCGTAACCGATCACGAGCATCGTGATTTCCGAAACGGCGAAAGCGCAGCCAAGGCGAAAGCGCCCTCCAAGATTGAGACGAGTCGTACCCACGCCAATAGAGACGGCCAGCACGTCGAGTCCGACGGCAAGAGCGGCAACGAAAATTTTGACCAGAACCTCGTTAAGCATCCCCGGCCTCTTTCCGGCCGGGGAACATGGATAAACGAGCCTCGGCCAGGATTACCTGGTCCGCAGGTCTCGTTCGCCTCTGCTGCGAGGTGGGGGACCGAGCCCGAAGGCTGGTGTGTCGATCGTCCCTGCGCCGGCCGTTGAAGCCGACGCGAACTACTCCCCTTTGGAGTGCCATTTAACTACCGTATTGAGCCCCGCCCTGTCAATCCCAGGACACCAGGCGAAACGAGGTGGAACCGAACGAACGGAGTCTGCCAGTCGCGTTTCAGAATACGAGTCCGCGAGCCGCGTTTAGTGAATGATTACGCTGGACTGCGCCGCTCGTTGATCATACCATACCCCCTTGGGTATAGAGGAAAGCGCATTCATTCATGGGCCATACAATTCGAGAGAAAGCAAAACTGCTCGCCAGGGTGCGGAGGGTCCGCGGTCAAATCGAAGCGGTCGAGCGGGCACTGGATCAGGAAAAAGGATGCGCCGACGTGCTTCACCTCGTGGTCGCGGCGCGCGGCGCCATGAACAGCCTGATGGCCGAAATCATCGAGGATCATATCCGGCTGCACGTGGTTGATCCGGCGCATGAACGCAATCGCAGCCGGGCCCAAGGGGCGGAGGAATTGATCGAAGTGGTTCAGGCTTATCTGAAGTAGTCATTGGCTTTGTTCGTCATGAAGGCAAAAGAGCAATCACCGCTTGCGGAGCGCGCCGGCGAGCATCGGGTCATGCGACCCGCTTTCGACGAGCCCGACGGCCATGCCTTCCATTGGCTCGAGGCCTTGCGGATAGCCGTGGTCGCATGCGCCGCAATCGCGGTGCACTTCCATGTTTGGGAGCCGCTTGCGGGCGTCAGCGTGGTCGGCGTGCTGGGCGTGGTTGTAGGTGGCTGGCCGATTTTCAAGGAGGCGGGCGAAAATCTCGCTGCGCGGCGCATGACGATGGAATTGTCGATGACCATCGCGATCGTCGCCGCCGCCGCCATCTCCGCGTTCGTCACCGCCCTGGTCATCACGTTGTTCGTGCTTCTCGCGGAGGTGCTCGAAAATCTCACGGTAAATCGCGGCCGGCGCGCAATTCGCGATTTGCTGGACTTCCTGCCGCGCTCGGTGACCGTGCGTGACGGCAACGGCGTGCGGGTAACCTCAACCGATGAGTTGCGCGTGGGCGAATCGGTGTTGGTCAACCCGGGTGGAATGGTGCCGGTTGACGGTGTGGTGATTGGCGGTCATTCATTCGTTGACCAAGCGCGCATCACCGGCGAGTCGATGCCGGTTGAGAAGTTACCGGGCACGAAGGTCTATGCGGGAACGATCAACCAGTTGGGCGCGCTGGAGGTCCGGGTCGAACTCATCGGCAGTGACACCAGCTACGGCAAGATTATCGAGGTG
>JBOHWM010000321.1:0-2679 GCA_050736555.1 Binataceae bacterium (SeqCode) | reverse complement strand
AGGTTGGACGCGGCTGTCTTTACGTTGTTCACGCGGCACAGGAGTAAAAAGAAAGATGTTAGCGAAACAGGTCGGCCTCCGCTGGACGAACCAAACTTCGGGCATTGCTCTCGGCGGCTTGATACTGATAGCCGCGGATGAGTACCGCCGGCGTCGCGCCCGCCTTCGGCATCAGCAACCCGGCGGCGGCGGCGAGCTCGTCCGCTACCGCGATAACGGTATGATGAAGTTCGCGCCCGCCCAGGTCCGTCGAGCCGCGCAAATCGAGCATCGGCGCCATCCCGGAAATCCCGATGCATACCTCGGTCAGGCCGTCACGCCATGGACGGCCAAAGGTATCGGTGATTATGACCGCGAGCGGGACGCCGCTCAGCTCCTGGAGGTTGGCGCGAAGGCGCGCGGCCGAATCGTCGGCGTCCTCCGGCAACAGGATCGCTCGGTCAGCCGCGAGACTGTTGGATTCGTCGATGCCAGCGTTGGCACAAACCCATCCCGGACCGGTCTCGACGATCAGCACACCTTGATCCATGCGTACGATGCGGTTGGTCTGGCGCAGGACCAACTCGATCGCACGCGCGTCCTTGTCGTAACGCGCGGCGAAACTGCGCGCCAAGGCTGACGGTTCGATCGTGTTCAAATCGCAGACCCGCCCCTCGGCTTTTGAAATTATCTTTTGACAGACCGTTAGAACGTCGCCGTTTTCGAATTTTAAGCCCATGCCGGCAAGCGCACGGATCAGGATAACGGCAAGATCATCGCCCTGCTTGATTAGGGGGATATGCTCAATCGCGGTTAAGCTGAGCGAAGCCATCGAATCCTGAGATTATACCTCAAGCGCTCGCAGAACCACGTCCGCCAAGCGGGCGGCGTGCGCTGGAGTCAACATTATCGTATCGGCGACCACCGCGCGCATGCCAAGCTCGTCAATCGGCTGGGCGAAGCGCCGGTCGCGCTGGTCGAGCACGAACACTCCCACAAAATCGCGATAGAGCCGCGCGACCCCAAGCGGCGAAACTTCATGCCCGAGACCACGCAGCATCCTATCGGCGGGACCTTTGATGGTCTTACCCCCCACTATCGGAGTTATCGCGACGACATGGTCGCGCTTATCACGCAAGGCCGGCCGCATATCCTTCAGTTGCAGTATTGGACCAAGCGACACGAACGGGTTCGAGGGCGCCAGGATGACCGCGTCCGCATTCGCGATTGCCGCCAGCGCCCCCGGCAGCGTCGGTGCATCCTCGGCGCCACGTACCTCGATAGACTCTATCGCCCCACGCGCGCGCCGGTGCACAAAATATTCCTGAAACGGCATCGGCGGCCGGCCTTTGATCTTCACGAAAGTGCGGACGCGCGCGTCAGTCATCGGCATGACATGGGCTCGCACGCCCAAACGGCGGGCGATTTCGCGCGTAACCTCGCCGAGAGCCACTCCGGCGCGCAGGCGATCGCTGCGATACAGATTCGTCGCGAGATCGCGATCGCCCAGATTGAACCAGGGTTTGCCGTAAAATCGGGCTAAGGAATCAAGCGCGTTGAAGCTATCGCCCTCCAGCCCCCATCCATTGGCACGGTTGACGATTCCGGCCAGCGTGTAAACGACGGTATCCACGTCCGGCGAGACGTGCAGGCCAAAAAATTCCTCGTCATCGCCGGTATTGACGATAACGCTCAGATAACGCTGGTCGATACGGCGGGAGAGGCCACGCAGAAACTTAGCCGCACCCACCCCCCCCGCAAGCGTGGTGATCTTGAGCTTGTGAGGAATTGAGCGGCCGCGCGCCATTGGGAGCCTTTCTGCCGTAGAGTTTTTTATACAGGGTGTTGCGTTCGACCGCCACGCGTTCGATCGCATGCACCCGCGTTTCGATCTCGTCAACCGCGACGAATTCCCCGGAGGTGCCGCCAGCTTGCGCGGTGATGCTTTCCTCCATCAGCGTGCCGGAGAAATCATTGCACCCGGTTTTCAAAGTGACAGCGGCGAGGTCGACGCCAAGCTTGACCCATGACGTCTGCAGATTATTGATGTAGCCGCGCAGGAA
The DNA here is from genome assembly GCA_050736555.1 of Binataceae bacterium (SeqCode). GTDB lineage: Bacteria > Desulfobacterota > Binatia > Binatales > Binataceae > JBOHWJ01. The sequence continues at coordinate 637 of JBOHWM010000321.1, read as the reverse complement.
GAGCCGTGAGAACGCGTACATTTGAAAATCGAGGATTCCAGTCTCGGGCGGATTTACCATTCCCTTACGGAACAGCACCGTATTCTCGTGGATAAACCGCAACGGCACGAATTCGGTAAACCCATGCGTCTGCTTTTGGATGTCGCGCAGCAGGTTGAGATGATTGACGACGTGACGCGGGCTCTCGACATGGCCGTACATCACGGTCGAGGTGGTCGGAACGCCGAGCGCGTGCGCGCTGGTGATGATGTCGACCCAGGTGGCGACGTCGACTTTCTTATGGCTGAGGATTTCGCGCACACCATCGTCGAGGATTTCCGCCGCGGTGCCGGGAATCGAACCAAGCCCGGCCTCGCGCAACATCACGATATATTCTGGGTACTCCATCCGCGTGCGCCGCGCGCCGTACATGATTTCCATCGGCGAGAACGCGTGCATATGGATTTCTGGGAAATGCGTTTTGATCAGATGGAGCAGGTCGCGATATTTGAACGCGGGCATATCGGGATTGATACCGCCCTGCATGCAGACTTCGGTTGCCCCGCGCGCGACGGCGTCAGCGACTTTCTCGAGGATGGTTTCGTCGGAGTTGTCGTAGGCGTCGGATTCCCATTTCTGGCGATTGAACCCGCAGAAC
>JBOHWM010000320.1:0-6669 GCA_050736555.1 Binataceae bacterium (SeqCode) | reverse complement strand
CCCTTGGAGTGCGTGAAGCTCTTGTCGATCTTGATGAGCTCGAGCAGGGCCATGGGTCGGATGTGTCTGACTCACGCATCGCCGTCACCTTAATAATCGAGCCGATAGCGCTCGGTCGCGAGGTCATAAAGCCTGCGCCAAAGTAATCGATTCAGCAATATCACGACCAGAACCATCGAGAGCAGCGTCAGCAGGATCATGATTCCGTTTCCAGTGACATAGGTTGCCTCATCGAGCAGCGCGCCGAGACCGAAGACCTGGTAGGTCTGTCGCTGATATACGAAGTATTCCGACAATATCAAAGCGTTCCAACCGCCGCCCCAGGCCGTGATGCTGCCGGTCAACAAAGAGGGAACAAGCGCCGGTAAGATTAACTTGCGCCAGGTGCCGATTCGGCTTAGTCCGAACGAGCGCGCCGCCTCCTTCAGGTCCGCCGGAATCTGGCTGGCGCCGGCCAGCAGGTTGAACAGCAAATACCATTGCATGCCCGTCAGGATGAGCAGAATTGAAGCGAGATTCATCCCGCCGGTCACGCGGATCACGAACAGTACGATCAATGGGAAAAGCGCGGTCGCCGGGATTGAACCAACGATTTCAGCAATGGGCGTCAGCCGCCGCGCGAGCCGCGGATTTTCGCTGGCCACGATTGCGCATGGCAGCGTCCAGGCCAGGGAAAGCAGATAGGCCACGGTCATCCGCACCAGCGAGGCGCCGGTCGCGGCAGGAATCTCGCGCACCTCGGCTGGCCAGGGTCGAGTCAACTCATGTACCAGGGCGATCAGCCCTGTGACCACACCGTAGGCCAGGAGAATCACCACCGACAGCACCACCAGCGCCCGAATGATCCTGGACGCGCGTTTGACGCTCGGATAGCGGACGGGGTTGAAAGGCGGCGTCGAGGCGAGCAGCCGGTGGCTCAGGCGCAGCAGCGGACGGAAGCCCGCGCGAATCGCGCGCGTCATTACCGGACCGATCCCGCCCAGCGCGTCGAGCATTCCCAGCGCGCGGATCGGCTCGCTCGCGGCGGCGAATTCGTAGCGGAACTTCTCGGCCCAGGTGGATAGCGGCTGCCATACGATGACATCCATCGCGACGATGATCGCGAGCAGCATCGCCAGCCCGGCCACCAGTTCACCGGAACGCCCACGATCGGCCGCATGCATCAAATAGCTGCCGAGGCCCGGAAGTTGATAATGCGCCGTGCCGACCGTGATAATCTCGCAGGCCATCAGGTAGTACCATCCCGCCACCCACGACAGGATCGAGTTGTAGACCAGCTTCGGCACGGCGGCGGGCAGCCACAGGCGCTTCAGCTTGAGCCATGCGCTGGCACCAAAGGCGTCGAGCGCCTCCATCGAATCGCCCGGAATGGTGCGGACCGATTCGAACACACCCAGCGCCATGTTCCAGGCCATACTGGTGAAAATGAGAAAAATCGCGGCCAGTTCGACGCCTAAGCGGCTGCCATGGGAAATCGCGACGAAGAAATAAATCGCCGCGGGGAAAAAGCCGACCACCGGCACCGATTGCGCGATATCGATGGCGGGGATCATGACGCGCTCATAAGCACGGCTGTGAGCCGCGCTCATCCCGTATACCAGTGAAAACACCAATGCCAGCACGTAGGCCGCCAACATCCGATAGAACGAGCAAAAGGCGTAATAGGGCAACTGCCGGATCGAAGCGGAAATGTGCGGCGGGTGCAGTTCGACACCATGACGGCGAAAGGCGAAGAACAGCGCGATCAATCCCGCCAGCGCGATGAACGATAGGATGCCGCTCAGCGCGCGCCGCGTGGTTATCCGGGAAGTCGGCATCGCAAACGTGACCCTAAATCATTTGGCTCAGCCTCTTTTTTGAGGCGTTGGTGCGATGGCAATCTGAGATGCGGCCAGTACAGCCAAATTTATGCGCTAATCGCCAACCGCGTTCCGCGCCACTTGGCTTAACCTGTAAAGATAACCGCTGGCCGGAGCGGCGGGAACGCACCGCTTTAATTTTGGCCCGCGAATCTTCCATCTAATCCTCAAGTCCGATTGCTTGGGTACCCTTGTGATTGACATTCGAGGGCCCGGCAAATAGCGCTCTTTCATTGGCATGGGCGGATTACAGCACGAGGTTGACACGCGCTAACCGTCTATGATGCGGACGAATGACGGCGGCGACGCACAGTAATCGGACTATGGCTTTCAGTAAAAAGGACGATTTCAGTGAATGGCGGTTGGGCGCGGAGCCGGCTGAGCGTCAGGAAGTCAAGCTTGAGCCGCTGCCGCCACGGCCCGATCTCAGTCATCAGCGGCTGGTACGTCCGCTCCAGACGATTACCGTCGAGCTGCTCGCATGGATCGCCGTCGCAATATGGGCGCTGGTGACCAGGCTCGTGATGCTGGGGGCGCGTCCGCTCGACAATGCCGAGGCGGCTCACGCGATTTACGAATTTGGTGTAGGTCGTGCGGTTCCTCATGCGGCGATCGGGCACATTCCCGATTATGGCGGCTGGGTGCATATGGCGGCGGCGGGACTGCTCGCCGGCCTTGGCCCTAGTGATTATGTGGCCCGTCTCATCTTTGCCTTAAGCGGTCTCCTGCTGATTGTGATTGTCTTAGCGATGCGCCCGCTCGTGGGGCGTGCGGGAGCGCTCGGCCTCGCCACGATGCTTGCCGTCTCCCCCAGCCTGACCTGGTTTTCGCGCGCCAGTTTAACCGTTATACCGGCCATCGCTTTCACCCTGATGGTCATATGGTTGTCCACGGCGCTTAAGCGGCGGCCGTTATTATCGCGTGCGGCGGGACTGGGCGTGGCGCTAGGCCTCATGATCGCCGCGGATAAGACCAGCTTTGTCACCTTCGCGATCTTCACGGTTGCGCTTGGGCTGCTTGGGTTGGCTGAATTGATCAGGACCAACCATGCATGGCTGCGCACGCGGGTATGGTGGCGTCGGCGTTCACCGATGGTGGTTGCGGCAGTAATCATTTCGGCAATTGTGTGGTTCTTGTCTGAGCTGGCGTTGACCGGCCATCTTCAGCGGCTCGCTATCGTGGGCCTAATCCGCTCTCTTTGGAGCGCGACTGGGCAGGTTGCGGGCTATCTGGCCGGCACCAGATATTTCGTGCCGCCCCTCGGACTTTACGAATTCCTCATCGTGATTTTTGCGATCATCGGCGCTATCGCAATTATCACAACGAGAATGCGTACCAGATTTGCCCTCTGGTGTCTTATATGGGCGGTTTTGAGCCTCGCGTTTTATCTATGGACGCCGGCACGTCAGTCAGACTGGATCGTCCAGATGTTGCTGCCGATGGCGATCGTGGGGGCGTTCGGCATCGAGTATCTGCATCATAGTGAAGCTTGGGCGGTGCTGCGTTATGTCTTTGCGACATTGTTATTGTTCACGATTTATCTGCAGATGACCGCGAACTTCGTGTATTTCGCGCCATCGCAGGCGCAAGCTCCTTGGGCACGGCACCTGTCTCTGTATGCGCGTGATGCGACTACGCTCGAGACGCCTCAATTATGCGCGGCGGCGATTAAAGGAATTCCGGCCGCCTCGGCAACCGTATTTTTCCCGCCTAATACCGCTGCGGCACTGCATTGGTACTTGCGCGACCTTAGGCCAGTTGCTCGAGCGAGCAACGCCCGAGTTGTGGTCGGAGGGGTGCTCATCGCCGGCCTGGGCAAGACCTATCACTTTGACTATGCGATTGGATGGGCACCGAACCTGAGCACGCTCAATGCGCCGCTCGCGCTGAGGTATCTGGCCAGCGCTCAGGTTTGGGAGCCGGTCCAATCACGCACGACGACATTATTTGTGCGCGCCACGCCTAATTCCGGTCGGACGGCCATTTTCGCGCCGTAAACCGCGTGCATCAAATTCCTGCCTGCGACCCACGCCCTTTTTCCGAAGAAGAGGCTGGCTGGTAGCGATTTGCACCATCAATGGCGCTTTGCAATAAAGATGCGCCGGAAGATGAAAGCTGTCGCCCCGGTTGCACCGCCGATGCGATTTCCACAGGAGTCCTGATGCAATCACTGATCACCACGCTCAAGTCTTTCCAACTGCATCCATTCGTCGACCATTTTACCGTAGCGCTTCTAATTATCGCCGTGATCGCGGATTTATGCGCGAGCGTGTTCTCGACGCGCGCATGGATTCGCTACACGGCGTTGTCCTTGATCATCGTCGGTACAGGCGCGGCGTGGGCATCAAAGGTAACCGGCGGATGGGAAGCCGACCGGGTCTGGAAACAGGTCGCCGGTCCGGGCAAGATTCTACTCGAACGTCATGCCAAAATTGGCGACATTTTGCCGTGGGTATTTCTGGCCCTGGCAATTTGGCGCATTGGGGTCGAATTTCTTGGCTTCGTGCGGCCAAGCAGGTTCGTTTATTTGATCATCGGAGTGTTGGCCGCGCTGGCGATCGTTTACCAGGGCCGCTTGGGGGCTGAACTGGTCTACACTTACGGAATCGGCACTGCGTTGATGCCGTTGGCAGAGAATGTCGCGATCCCGTCCGTTCAAGCGACGCCCGCGGGACACCCAACTCCACCGGTCACCTCATCGGCGATCCCGACGGTCTCCGTAGCCACGCCGACCCCCGCCACGTTAAACTCTTCTGGAAAACGCCCTACTGAGTCCCCTGCCCCCGCAGTGTCACCGACCGCGCCAATTTCCGCCGCGCCATCAAATCCCACCACGTCGCCGATGCCCACTCCTTCGCCGAAGCCGTCCTCTGCGATGCCGCGCTCAGCGAATCCAGCGGGGATTACGCCGGTAAAACCACCACACGTGTGATCGTCTAGCCGAAAATCTCACGCATGCTGATGGACATAAGTGCCGGGCGCGGGCGCGAGCATCGGAAACTCGCCGTTGCCCAAGCTTTCCGGCGCGGGCCGTTTTTCACCTGAGCGCCGCTCGAGCCACGCTATCCAATTCTCCCACCAACTGCCTTTGTGTTCCTGCGCGTCGCGGAGCCAAGCCGCCGGATCGTCGCCCAGACGTGGATTAGTGAAATATTTGGCTTTCGGATTATCAGGCGGACAGACGAGCGTCTGCACGTGGCCGCTGGAATTGAGCACGAATTCGATCGTGCCGCCAAACAGGCGTGCCGCCTCATGGCATGCACGCCATGAGCAGATATGATCGGTCATGCCGGCGACGATGTACATGTCGCCGGTGACCTGACGAAGATCGATTGGCGTTCCCAGGATTTTGACAGGCTTACGTTCGGCCAAGGGATTGTGCATCAGGAGGTCGAGGAAGCCGGCATGCAGTGCGGCGGTCAAATTGGTTGAATCAGCATTCCAGAACAGGATGTCGAAGGCGGCCGGTTCCTTCCCCATCAGATAGTTGTTGACCCAGTAATGCCAGACCAGGTCGTTTGGCCGCAGCCAGGCGAATAGCCGTGACATCGAGGCGGCGTCGAGCACGCCCTTTTCCCGTGATCGCGCCAGTGCCGCGCTGACCGCGTCCTCGGTGGCAAACATGCCCGCCATCGAGGGCTGGCTCGAGTCGAGCATCGTCACCAGCAGCGTGGCGGCGTTCACCTCGCGCTCGCGTGCGGCCGCCAGATGGCCCAGCAAGAGCGACGACGTGATACCGCCCGCGCATACGCCGAGCAGGTTAACGTCGGGGCTGCCGGTGACCTGGCGTGCGATGCAGGTCGCCTCGCTCGCGGCGCGCACATAATCATCCAGACCCCAGTCGCGGTTGGCGACCCCGGGATTGCGCCAACTAACCGCGAAAAACTGGATTCCATGCGCCAACGCGTATTCGGTCAGGCTCCGCTTAGGTGCGAGGTCCATGACGTAATACTTGTTGATTTGCGGAGGTATCAGGACCACCGGCCGCTCATAGACTTGCGCGGTGACGGGCTTGAACTGCAGCACTTCGCATAGTTCGCTGCGATAAACCACGGCCCCGGGCGTAGCCGCCAGATTGCGTCCGACCTCGAACGGACGTTTGTCCACCTGGGACGGCATGCCGCCGTTATGAATCAGATCGTCGACCAAATTGCGCATTCCGGCGACGAGGCTTTGGCCCCCGGTCTCGAAAGCCCGTTTGAGCGCGGCGGGATTGCCGAACAGCAGATTCGTCGGGGCCAGCGCTTCGGTCAGTTGTGTCACCGCGAAGCGATGTTGCGCCGAAAGCTTCCAGGCCTGACCATCGTCAGACCCGTCCGCCACCAGCTCATGCATCGCGTTGCGCCAAGCCAGATAGGCCTGCAGCATGCGGCGATAAACCGCATTCTCATTCCAGGTTGGATCGGCAAACCGCTTGTCGACGGGCTCGGGTGCTAATTCCGATGATCCGAGGCCGATTTTGAGCAGCTCCCGGCCGAGCGTGCTCAACGTCGAGAGAAATACGTCGGGCCGCGCGGCAAGGCTCAGGGTAAATTCACCGATTGTTCCCGCTATCTGGCGTAAATCGAAATCAACGAACGGATTGCCGCCCAGCACGGCGTCGAGCGACGGAGCGCTTTCCTCCAAAGTGGTGTGTTTGATTTCGGAGCTGAGCGGCCTTATCTCGGCTTTCATCGCGGTTGCCATTGGAACGCCTCGACACGGAATTTGTGGACCTACAAATCCGACGATTTGGCGCGGCCGATTCTTCAGCGGATCGCGGAAACATGCGCTCCCGGAGAACCGATTGACCGCAGCGGCCGCCCCCCCA
>JBOHWM010000319.1:0-5593 GCA_050736555.1 Binataceae bacterium (SeqCode) | reverse complement strand
CGATATAACCGGCGAAGAGCTGGCCCACGATGCGCAGGCGCGAATAGGTCGGCACGCTCGCGGTCGGCACCATCGCGGCCAGCGGAGTGCCGGGCACGATCGCAACGTCGCTCGCACCGTTCGCGACGGCGGCCGCGGAGCGGCTAAAACCCAGAGTCAAAGGTCGTTGCGCAACAGGCGGCGGGGCGGCGTCGCTCACCAGCCGCAGCGGGCGCTCGGGCCGCGACTCCGCTAATCCCGCCCCGCTTACGGTCACGCGCGCGGCGGCGCCGGCAAGTTCCGAACTCGCACCCAAGGGCGAAGTTTCGCTCTGATCGGACAGGCACGCGCGCAGCGCATGATAGGCCAATTCGAAGACCGCGCCGCCGTGACGAAAGCGCACCTCGGTTTTCATCGGATGAACGTTGACGTCGACCTCCTCGGGCCTGATCTCGACCATCAAGGCGACCGCCGGATGGCGTCCGCGTGGCAAGAGTGTCTGATAAGCTGCCACCACCGCCCGCGCCAGCATGCGATCGCGCACCGCGCGGCGATTAACGAAGGTCAGGACCATGCGCGCGGTGGGAAACGATTCCTGGCTCATGGTGGCGAGCCCCCACGCCCGAAGCTGCGCGCCACCCAAGGCAAACGGGCGCGTCCGCGCGGCCAGCTTCGCGCCGAAGAGTTGCCGCCAGCGCTCGAGCAGGCTCGTCGCGCGCGGCACGTCGATCAGTGTGCGACCGTCGGCACGCAAGCTGAAGGCGACCTGCGGATTGGCCAGCGCCAGCCGCTGCAGGGCTTCGGCCGCCGCGCTTTGCTCGGTTGCCACGGTCTTGAGGAATTTGAGCCGGGCAGGCGTGTTGAAGAACAAATCCCGCACCATAATCGCGGTGCCCGGCGCCATTGCGCAGGCTTGTACCCGTTGCGGCTCGCCGCCGTCCACGGCCAGCGCGACGCCATGCGGATCCTCCGCGCGGCGCGTGCGCAACTCCATGTGGGCGACGCTCGCGATGGCAGCCAGCGCCTCGCCGCGAAAGCCGAGCGTCGCGATCGCGCTTAAGCCGGAAGCGTCGCGCAGTTTGGAGGTGGCATGACGGCGCAACGCCAGCACCGCGTCTTCGCGGACCATCCCGCAGCCATCGTCGCTGACCGCGATCAGTTCGCCACCGCCGCGCGCGATCTCAACGCTGACGGTGCGCGCGCCCGCGTCGAGCGAATTCTCGACCAATTCCTTTAAGGCCGAGGCCGGCCGCTCGACCACCTCGCCCGCGGCGATCTGGCTGGCTACCTGCTCGGGCAGGATATGAACCACTCGCTCCTTCATGTTGGAGGCGTGCGCCAACGCCTCCGCATGACCGAGTCGTGCGTCGGCGGGTACCGGTACCATTGGGCTCAAGCTTGTAGCTTTTGGCTGGCGGACTCAAGCTAAGCCATTCGCCGCCGGGGAACGTCAGTGCGATTTAATCCTCCTGCCCGCCCGCGGCCTGTGGATAGCGCCTGGACGTGGCCAACCGTTAATGGCGCGGTGACCTCTTTAATCGCCGCGCGACTCCAGCTATTTTGAGTACTTAATCTCCACGTTTCGGGATGGACCTGGCTATGCGGCATTGCGCGATTTGCGGAAAACTTCCCTCGGTGGGCAACAACGTCAGTCACGCCAACAACAAAACCAAACGGCGCTGGCGTCCCAACCTGCAAGAGGTGCGCGCGGCGACGGCGGGCGGGGTCAAGCGGATGCTGGTATGCACCCGTTGTATCCGTAGCGGCAAAATCCGCAAGACCGCCTAGACACCCCCACCGCACTGCACGCTCCAGGTCGCCGCGTGCGGCCAATCAGAAGAGCGCTTGTCCGCGTGCGGCCAAGGCCGGTTTCGATTGAATCCGCATCATCGCGAGCCGTTTGACCGCGTGCTCGTGGCCCAAGCGATCCATGAACCCGCGCGGTTGCTGATCGTCGATCATGTCCTTCGTCAATCTTCGGACTTGAGTAATATTATCGGTTAGCGCTCTCCACTCGTACGTAGCGCGAATCAGAACAGCGCCAGCAGCTTTTCGGCCGGACGCGCGATCACGGCCCGCCCGCCGCGAATCACAATCGGCCGTTGCATCAGTTCCGGATGCCGCAGCAGTAAATCAATGACCGCGTCCTTGTCCGCATAGTCGGCGGAGTTGAGCCCGAGTTCATTAAACCGCTTGTCCTTGCGCACCAGGTCCGCCAATGGCCCTTCGAGCATCGCGGCGATCCGTTGGAGGGTCGCGCGGTCCGGCGGATGCTTCAGGTATTCGATCACAGCGAGATCGGCGCCACGCGCCGTCAGCAGCTCCAGGGCGCCGCGCGAGTGACTGCATGAGGGGTTATGATAAAGGGTCACGTCCATCCGTCCACCATACCATTTTTATTCGCAGCTTGCGGACTCGCCTACTCAATGGAGCTTAAGCGCACCTCGCGGACTCGTTTGATCGGCTTCACTTCGTTTCACCCAATGCGCCTTCGGCCCCGTCGGCGTGGCTTGCCTTGCTCGGCGCACGCGACAAGCATAGGAATGCGCTGGAAGGTGTTTAAGCATGGAGCGAACTGTGAGCGATCAGCCGCCGCATCCGACCATTTCGATCAAGCGCGCGCATCCGCTAATCGCGTTTATCGGAGCGGTGGCACTGGGGATACTCGGGTTTAGCTTGGCACTACCTGCGGCCGCGATGGCCGCGCGTGTGCAAGGCACGCTGGTCAACGCCCAAGGCGTCCCGGAGGGAGGCCGCCGTTTCCATTTTGAAAATCACCTGACCGGCGACATCTATATCGCGCCGATCCATTTGAACGGTTCCTTCGGAGCCAATCTGCCGCCGGGCCTGTACGACCTGCGCGCTCAGCATGGCGTGATCATCCTGACCGGCATCAGGGTGGGCTCGAAATCGGTCGAGTTGGGCAAAATCCAGGAACATTATCCCAATCCGATCGCGCGAGTGCTCGAATGGGAGACCCTGTTCCCCACCTTGCTGACCAGCCCCGCGCCCTCGACCGCCTATCTCTACACGGTTGACACCACCGTACTGCCACCCAGTACCATCGCGAGCAAGCCGCCGGAAACGGTGCAGCCGATCCCGATGCCGACGATGGAAACGGAGCTACCCAACCGTCCAGTGCAGCCGCGCATGGGGCGGATGGCGCCGATGAGCGGACCCATGCAACCCATGACCAATGCGCCGAGAAGCAGCGTCCCGTCCTCGAATCAGGGAAGCCAGCCGGCCGCGCCTTCCCAATGAGCGGAGGCGCGGGTTTCTGCCGAGCGGGAGTTCGTGATGGCGCCGGCGGCTATATCGGAACCAGCGGCTGAAATTTCGGCTCATGGAAAGACAGTTTCTACCAAGGGGCTGCCGCAAAAGCGCTGGCTTGAGTACTATGCGCAGTGCCTTGACGCGCTGGAGGTGAACGGCACTTTGTATCATGTAATGCCTGCGGGAATGAACTTGGCGACGACTACGCCAGATGGTCGGCCATGAACTCGCGCACGAACGCCAGCATCTGCCGGGCTTCACTCTCCGACGCCACTTGAGCGGCATCTGCCCGGATTTGCGCCCATTGCGTGATCCGGTTACGCAGCTCCGCGCCATAGGCATGCGCCCCCGCGAGCAGGTCATTGAGGGCCGTGAGACCGTCGAGATGCTCGCGGAAGCGCAGACGCCGGGTGCGCGCCATCCGCTGCAAGAGATCCTCCAGGAGCGCGCCTAAGATCGCCACGGCGGCGGCTACCTGGCGCTCATCGATGAGGCGGCGAGCGATGGCGATCAGATCGTTGAAGACTTCGGCCGCAACCAGTTCCTCGACCCGCGCCAGCGGACCGCTGTCGATATATTCACGCAGGGCCGCGAGGACCGCGCGCCCACGCCCAGATAGGGGCTGTCGCAGCAGGATTCGAATTCCTTGAGATACGGGCTGTCGGACGCCAGCGTCTCGTGTAGGAAAGCGAGACATGCGGCACGCCATCCGCGAAATTCCGCGCCGTCAACGAACTCCTGATGGGACACGGCGGACCGATAATGACCCGCCGCCAACTCCGCGCCCGCGTGTATCAGCGCGGACAGGCGGATGCGTACGGTCTCGATGGTCGCCTCGGCTTGCATCGTTCGGCGTGACGCGGATAGGAACGCGGGGATGACGCGCAATCGCGTCATCCCCGCTTGAATCAAGACGCGCGTTAAGCTCTCAGCCGATTTCGCTGCCCACGACCGAAACAAAACTCACGCAGCGGCCCGGCTGCCCACCCAGATTATGGGTCAGGCCGAGCTTGGGATGATTGATTTGGCGAGCGCCCGCTTCACCGCGCAACTGCAGCCAATTCTCATACATCATGCGCAGGCCCGAGGCGCCGATCGGATGGCCGAAGGACTTGAGCCCGCCGTCGGGATTGACCGGCAGCTTGCCTTCAAGTTCGAAGAAGCCGTCGAGCACGTCCTGCCATGCGGTGCCGCGCGGGCTGAAGCCCAAATCTTCGTAAAGCACCAGCTCGGTCGGAGTGAAGCAATCATGCACTTCGGCCAGGCTGAATTGCTCGCGCGGGTTGGTGATACCGGCCTGGCGATAAGCGTCTTTAGCGGTGGCAACCACTTCCGGAAAAGTAGTGAAATCGTACTCTTGGCTAAGTGGTCCTTCGCCCGGGCCGGCCACGAACGAGAGCGCCTTGATATAAATCGGATTGGCGCAGTACTTATGCGCGTCCTCCGCACGTACCACAATCGCGGCGGCGGCGCCGTCGGACACTCCCGAGCAGTCCATGATACCGAGCGGGTCGGCAATTTTTGGTGAATTCCTGATGGTCTCGAGCGGCACTTCCTTCTGGAATTGCGCCTTGGGATTGAGCGCGCCGTTCTTATGGTTCTTCCAGGCGATGCGCGAGAGCACGTCCTTGCCCTTTTCGGGGTCGAGTCCGTACTTCTTGAAGTAGGCCGGCGCCAGGAGGGAGAACAAGGCCGGCGGAGTCATGGACGCGGGCGTGCCATCGTTGGGCGGGTTGGTCATCACGAGCCCCGAAAAGCCCGAATCCTTGAGCTTCTCGACTCCTATCGCCATCACGAGGTCGAAGGCGCCCGAGGCCACCGCGTAACAGGCTTGGCGCAGGGATTCGGAGCCGGTCGCGCACATGTTCTCGACGCGTGTGACCGGCTTGTACTGAATCTTGAGCGGCTCTGAAAGCGTCAGGCCGGAAACTCCCGAGCCCATCGTGCCGAGCCAATACGCGTCGATGTCGTTGGGATCCACACCGGCCGAAGCGTAAGCGTCATAAGCGGCTTCGACCAGGAGGTCTTCCGTGCTCTTGTCCCAACGCTCGCCGAACTTGGTGCAGCCCATACCGACGATCGCGACGCGGTCCTTGATTCCACGACTTGCCATCTAAATACCTCCTCGAAGTCCCGTCCCCGGCTAACGCTTGGGGCGTGCCTTCCAAAAATAATTGTGAACGCCGTCGGCGGTAAACAAGCGCCTGAACGTCATTTCGACTTCATCGCCGATGGCGACCTTGTCCGGGTCGCAATCGGTCATCTCGCATAAAAAGCGTCCGCCACCTTCGAAATCTATTACCACATTAATAGTCGGCGGGTTCAATGAATAGGCCAGGCG
>JBOHWM010000318.1:0-11234 GCA_050736555.1 Binataceae bacterium (SeqCode) | reverse complement strand
TCCGACAATCCAACCATCGTGCGCGGATCGCGAATCAACTCAGGTATGCGGGTCTCATCCGCATTGAATAGTGCCATCGAGTATTGGATCCGCAGGTCGTCATCGAGCGCAAGGTCCAAAAATGCGTCGACGCCATCGCAGCCGCGCTCTTTGGCGATCTCGGCCACGGTACGGCCTTCGAGCGGCTTGAGTCCGGGATTGAACGCCTCCTTCACTTCGAGCCGTTCCCATTTGCCGTTGAAAATGGCCGGGCGTTCCAGCGCCTTGCGGAAGGCGCTGCGAAAATTCTGATCGCGGTAGATTTTCGCTTGCACCTCGGCGGGCTGGTTGAAGGCCGGATTCCAGCAATCGAGATTGGCGAAAATAAATGGCGATCGCAGGTCGATTTGCACCACCAGGGGACGGCACGTTACCTGCGGAACGCCGCCACGCTTGATCAATGAGCCGGCTTTGCGCAGCGATTCCTGGCATGCGTCGGGCATATCGTCGCGATTGAGCAGTGCAAGCCAAGTCACCGGCCGGCCACTCTCCGTCAAAAGGAAATCAAGAAATTCACACTCCTCGTCGCTGATGACGGAAACCGACTTGGTCAGGGCGAGTTCGATGGCGCCGCGTCCCAACTCCTTGAGAGCGTTGGCGTAGGCCTTGAACTCGTCGCGGCTGGCGTTGCGGCACGCCAATGGCCGCCCTTTATAACCAATATGCTGCGGCGCGGTGCTGGTGGTGAAACCGAACGCACCCGCCGTCACCGCCTCTTTTAAGATCGCCTTGATTTGCGCGGTTTCGGCCGGCGTTGCCTCCCGTTCCATCGACTCTTCGCCCATCACGTAATGACGAAAGGGCGTCAACGGAGCGAGGAAGCCCAAGTTGATACCGCTGCCGCGGCGGGCGGCGGCATCAAGATATTCCGGAAAAGTTTCCCATTCCCATTTGATCCCCTGGCTCAAGACGTCGAACGGAATAGCTTCGACGTTGACCAGGTCCCACGCCGCGATTTCACGCACCGCGGGTCGGCACGGCGCAATACCCACGCCACAATTCCCCATCATCACCGAAGTTACGCCATGCCATGATGACGAAGTGATGTACGGGTCCCAACAAATTTGCGCGTCGTAATGGGTATGCGGGTCGATGAACCCCGGCGCGACGATCAAATCCGACGCGTCGATTACCTGGCTGGCACTTTCGTTGAGCTTACCGATGCTTGCAATCTTGCCTTGCGCGATCGCGATGTCGGCGCGGCGTGGTGCCGCTCCGGTGCCGTCAACGACGGTGCCGTTCCTGATGAGTAAATCGTACGACATGGAAGCTGGCCTCCGAAAAGGCGCGAATATCCCCCCGAGGATCCTGATACATCGCCGCTGGTTGACCTTTGCAACCATTGGTGACACCTGACCCTTGGCGGTTGCGGATGGCGCCGTACATTCCGCACGTAAGGACGCGTTATCTGAGCCTCACGCTAGTGCAACGGCAGGAAACGAGCAAGCGAAGCTGACTTTGATAACTGGCGGACAGAATCAGCGAATACTGACATTATCCAATACAGTCGCGTCGCCGGAATCTTTCCAGCCCTGATTTTTGACGTACTCTTCCGACGTGCTTTTATATTGATAGAAGCCGTCACGTGGCGAACGCGCATATTGGTCAAGCCACGCCAGCCCCTCGAATACAGTGGTGAGTTTGTCCGCGCAGAATTAAAGAGGAAGCGAGGCGCGTAATCGACACTTGATCACTGACCGCAAAAACCCGGAGAGGCACAGAACGACCGGATCGGACTTGCGCGAAGATTCCCTGAGGGCGACTCGATATTCCTATGACCCGCTGGTTTTGCACGCCGATTACAGGTTGTCGATGACCGCGCGAGTGAATTCCTCAGTTTTTGCCGTACCGCCCTGGTCCGGGGTCAGCCTCTTGCCGTCGGCATAAACCCGGCGAATCGCGTTTTCAAAGCGTTTCGATTTATCGCGAAAGCCCAGATAATCCAGCATCAACACCGCCGACAGCATGGTCGCGGTCGGATTGATGATGCCCATCCCCTTGATATCGGGCGCGGTGCCATGAACCGACTCAAAGTACGCGTAGTCGGCGCCGTAACACCCGCTCGGCGCGAGCCCCAAGCCGCCGATAGTCCCCGCCGCCGCGTCGGAGAGGATGTCGCCATAAAGGTTCGGCATCACCACGACGTCGAGCTCATGAGAGCTCTGCACGATGCGGCGAGCGAAATCATCCACGATGAATTCCTCGTATTTGAGTTCCGCATGGGACCTTACGGTCTCTTCGACGAGTTGGCGGAAGAAGCCGTCGGATTCGCGCAGCATGTTGTACTTGGAGCTGCAAGTGACCTTGCCGGGATAGCCTTCGGCTTTACGCCGCAAAGCCAGTTGGCAGGCGAACTCCGCCACGCGCCTGGTATTGTTCTCAGTGATCACCTTGATCGCGTACTTGCCGCGTTGGTTCGTATCCAAATCGGCGCGCAAAATCCGGCTGTGAAGTTTGAGCGGGGCCAACGCTTGGAGCGGTCCTTCGAGGCCAAGATAGAGGTCTTCCAGATTTTCACGGACGATGACGAAGTCGATGCCCTCCGGATGCGCCAACGGACTGCGGAACCCCTGCATATAGCGGCACGGCCGCACGTTCGCGAAAGTCCCTTTGCCCCAGCGCAAATAGTTGATAGCGGTGGTCTTTCCCGAGGTGGAACCGAAGAGGGTGGAATCCGATTCATCGATCGCGGCGCGGGCGGCGACGTCGGTTTTTCCTCTGACCCATTCCTCGCCAGGCGGAAATTCGTTGAATTCGATGCTGGTTTCCAGCACGCGCATCACCGCAACGGCGGCCTTCACCGTTTCCGGCGCGGTGTCATCGCCCGGCAGCACCACCACTCTTTTATTCACGTATAGACCTCACGCGAAGCCATCAGAAATCGCGATCTCATTCGGCACGCCGCCTTAATCAACTGGATGGGGCGCTATCGCCGACTGGTACAAACAGCGCAGGAGGTACGCGCGGCGCCGTCGCCCGCCTGGCCGGCATCGCCGCGCTGGCTGCAACTCAACCGCCGTAATTAAAGCCGCACTCCTTCAGCGTCAAAACTTCGCTTTCTTTTTTGAGATGCCCTTCGGTTACCTGTCCGACGACCGTGCTATGGTCGCCCAGTTCATAAAAGCCAACCACGTCGCATTCGACCGCCGCCGGGGCTTCGCTGATGATCGGACAGCCGTTCTTAGCCGCTTCATAGGCGTAATTGCCGAATTTTCCATTCTGCGGCTCAACATGCTTGAAGTAGGCCATCGCGATACCCTTCTGCCCGCTGGCCAGCATCGACATGGCGAACTTTTTTGATTGTTTGACCAACTCGTGCGCAGTGGAATCCTTCTTTATGCCGACCACTACCAGCGGAGGATTGAAGGCGGTTTGTGTGACCCAGTTGATCGTCGCCACAGTCTGTTTGCCGTCGTGCGAAGCGCCCAGCACAAACAGGCCGTAGGGAATCATCAGCAAAGCCTTCTTTTTCGCGTTTTCATCCATTGCAAAATGTCTCCCTCAATGAATTTGTCGGTCTAAAGGCAAGGAGTGCCATCTCCAATATACCCGCCCTTCGCGTCGCTGCCGCCTTTATGATTGAAAGACTGCGCCAAGCCGGCCGTGCCATGTCGCCTCGTCGCGGACGCAGCCGCTCCGATGCTATAATTCGAAATTAAGAGTGCAACAATGCCAAGTGGCAAGTCAAAGACGGCTCCAAAAATCAAAGGGCTCAACGACGTTGGACGTTACGCGGTGGGTATTCAATGGCTCGACGGCCATGACAGCATTTTTCCGCTGGAAAGTCTGCGGCGGCGATGTCCCTGCAACGAATGCGCGGGGGAACTCGAAGGCGCGCTCGCGCCGGAACGGCAGCGCCTGATGCGATTGTCACGACTCGGCGACAAGGGTCTTTTTCTTGAATGGGCCGATGGTCATGAAACGGTCTATACGGTAGAGCGGCTGCGAGAACTGTGTCGTTGCGCTTATTGCGTGCGCGAGCCGGAAAAGCCAATCACCGGGTAAAGACCTCCGGCCAGCGTCCGACGGCCAGTCAACGCCCGAACAGATGATCGCGCAGAGCCTGCAATTCAGCTTCAATCTGGCGCTGCAACGGTTCCACCGGATCTTCGTGCTCGAGATAGCGCGCCATCAGGGCTCCCAGCGAACCGACGGCAACCATAAATGCGAATCTGAACAACTTCATACCTCGCTTTGCCCTTCAAACAACTGCATCCCCGTCCCCACGCTCGCTAATTTTATCACTACCGTTGAAATTAATGGAATACTTTAATTTTAAACCACTGGCATGCGGTTGCGGATTTTGAAATCGCCGCGCTACGCCCTTTGCGGAATGAGTCGCGCTGGTTAGAATTGGATCAATAGTCGTGCCTTGCCTCTCAGCCGATGTGCTCTGAACTATGGCTCACATCAAGCCGGGTGTTTTTGATGCCAAAGGATTCATTTAATCGCGAAATCAATTATCTGCGCATCTCCGTCAGCGACCGCTGCAATCTCCGCTGCGTCTATTGCATGCCGCTGGAGGGAATTCGGTTCCTGCCGAATGCCGAACTACTGAGTGCGGAAGAGATCGAACGCGTTGTGCGCGCCGCCGTGAGCGTCGGTTTCAGTAAATTCCGCCTGACCGGCGGCGAGCCCACGCTGCGTCTGGACTTGCTTGAAATCGTGGAACGCCTCGCCGCGATTCCAGGAGTAGGCGACCTTGCACTGACCACCAACGCGCTGTTGATGCCGAAGCTGGCGCGGCCGTTGCGCGATGCGGGTCTGAGCCGGGTCAACGTGCATCTCGACAGCCTCAATCCCGAGACGGTTGAGCGCCAAATGCGCTGGGGAAATTTAGATCGTATATGGAAAGGAATAATAGCGGCGGAAGCGGCCGGCCTTACTCCAATTAAGCTCAACTCGGTGATCGCGGCTGGCTACAACGAGAATGACGTGCTCGACTTGGCGCGTTTGACCATCGAGCGCGGCTGGCACGTGCGCTTCATCGAGTTGATGCCGCTCGGGGGCGGCGAATGCGCCCAGTTGTCGATAAAGCGCTATGTCTCCAATATCGAAACTCGTGGACGAATCGAAGCGGCATTGGGCCGTCTAAGCGAGATGACGGGACAAAATCTGTCAGACGAGGCGCGCAATTACCGGCTGCCACACGCCCGCGGCGTCATCGGCTTCATCAGCCCGGTGAGTGAACCCTACTGTGGCACTTGTAATCGGATGCGCTTGACGGCGGATGGCAAATTTCATTTGTGCCTGCTCAACGACGACGAGATGGACGTGCGCAAGGCTTTACGCTCCGGCAATGGCGATGGCGGTATGGCCGCGATCGCGCGAATTTTGGTCAAGGCGGTGGCGTTCAAACCTACCGGTCATCATCTACTCGAAGGTCGTTCGACCCGCGACCGTTCCATGTTCCAGATCGGCGGCTAACAGCGGCTAGGCAATCAGTCCCTGTTGGTCCGTTCCTAATCGGGCTGAATCCCGGCGGCTCGTGCGAGAGCAGTTGCGCGCACGTTCATGTCCCAGTGTGCTGCGCTCTGCTGTCCCAAATCGGAACGCCTTCTTAGTTCAATCGGGTACGGTGACGAAAGGCGGGCGAAGCCCGCCGCAGAGTATTCGGGGAATCGGCATACGCGTTGCACTACAGGCGCTCGAAAAAACTCTTTTCTGCGCCGAGTGAATCACAGTAATCAGCAATTCCGCGATCTATTCGACGCGAGTCCCGATCCGATCGCGATTACCAGGATAGCCGATGGCCGCATCGTGCTGATTAATCGTGAGTTTGCACGAATCAGCGGTTATTCGGAGCAGGAAGTGGCTGGCCGCGACCCCGTCTCCTTGGGCATCTGGCCCAATCCCGAAGAACGCCTCAACTGTCTGGCTCATTTGCAGCGGTACGGCGAGCTGCGCAGCGTGGAACTGACATTCCGATCAAAGAGCGGCGAGACCGCACCTTTTCTTATTTCAGCGGTCTTTGTCGAATTGGACGGGGCCTTATGTGTCATCACGATCGCACGCGACATGCGCGAGATAAAGCGAATTCAGCGCGAGCTCATCACCGCACGCGAACAGGCGGAAGCGGCCTCGCGCGCCAAGACCGAGTTTCTCTCCAGCATGTCGCATGAGATTCGGACGCCCATGAACGCCATTCTGGGCATGTCCGAGTTGCTCGCTGAAACCAGCCTCGACGCGACTCAGCGCCAATACCTGAGTCTGATGCGAAGCAATGGCGCCGCGCTTGTACGCCTGATCGACGACATTCTGGATCTTGCGAAAATTGAAAGCGGACGGATGTTTCTGGAAAGCGCCGCCTTCGAGCTCGAGCCGCTCTTACGCGGTGTGATTCAGACGCTCGCGGTGCGCGCACGTGAAAAATCGTTAGCGCTTGGCGCCAGCGTGGAGCCTGGCGTTCCAGCCTGGCTGATTGGTGACCCGTTACGCCTGCGCCAAATCCTGATCAACCTGGTCGGCAACGCGATTAAGTTCACTGAAGCTGGCAGGGTTAAGGTCAAGGTGTCGGCCAACGCGATTGAGGATGGCGTGACGCTGGAGTTGTGCGTGGGCGACACCGGGATAGGCATTCCGAAAGACAAGCTGTCAGCGATCTTTTCAAGTTTCACCCAAGCGGATTCCACGACAGCGCGCCGTTACGGCGGCAGCGGTCTGGGTTTGGCTATCGTCAAGCGCCTGGCGGAACTGATGGGCGGCGAGATCACCGCCGAAAGCGAGGTGGGAGAGGGCAGCACCTTCACTTTTCGCGCCCCGTTTAAAATTTGGCCGGCAAGCGTATCGAAGGAGGCAGTCGCTCCAGATGCCGCGAACTCATTAAGCTCACGGTCCCGCGTGAAGCCCGCGGACAAGGGCGTGGGCCGGGCGCTGCACATTCTAATCGCGGACGATTCGCCTGATAATCGATTTTTATTGCGTAGATTTGTTAGCCGCTCGCCGTATCGGTTGGACGAGGCGGAAAATGGCGACGACGCTTTTACTCGTTTCAAGGCCCATCGCTACGATCTAATTTTGATGGACATGCAGATGCCGGTCATGGACGGTTACACCGCCGTCCGCCTGATGCGGCAATGGGAAAGCCGCCGAACCCGCAAACATACGCCGGTGGTCGCGCTCACCGCCTCGGCGCTGCCTGAGGATATAGCTCGATGTCTTGAGGCGGGCTGCGATTTTCATATCAGCAAGCCGATTGACCGTGTGACCTTGCTCGACGCCATCGAGCGCGCGACTATTCAAGCGGAACACGGCGCGGCGATGACGAGCATCGCGTAGGATTTTTCTCTCTTGCCAGCGGCAGCATCGTTGAGTGAGGGCCCGCGGGTCGACTCCCCAATTTCATTGCGCGGGTTCTTGAAGCGGCACGTTTGCGCCGCGAGGTCATTGACTCACTCATCGCGGCGGCAAAGAATTTTCTAGTCAGTCTCCCCGTCCGCTAACCCTTCGAATGGAGTAAATGCATGACTTCAACCAAAGAGGCAGTTTACCAGAGCATTCGCGAATTAGGCGAGCATGCGAAAACCGCTTTCACCAACACCAGCGTTACGCCCTACTACATTTTGGCCGGTGGCGCGATGGCGGCTTCGCTCGGCCTGTTCGTGGCGAAGGAACGTCAACTCGCGTTATTCGTGGGCATGTGGCCCACCACCGTCCTTGCGATGGCGATCCTCGGACGGATTTCGCGTAGCCCGACACGGGAAATTCTGCACTGACCGTGTGTACGTGCCGCCGACCATGCGCGGCCGTATGAAAACCGCTTCGTTCGGCGCCACCGTCGCTGTGGCGCGGGCGGGGCGGTCGGCCTAAGTTGTCGCAACGCGCCGCTCATATTCCCGAGGGCCGAACTATACGTTTCGGCATCCTCGGAGCCGCGCGCATCGCACCGAAAGCGCTGATTGATCCGGCACGCAGGTTGCCCGAGGTCGAAGTGTCCGCCGTCGCCGCGCGGAAACTATCACGTGCGCGTGAATTCGCGGCGAGCAACCGAATTCCAGAAGCGCGGGGGAGTTACGCGGAACTGGTCGCCGATCCCGCTCTCGACGCGATCTATATCGCGCTGCCTAATTCACTTCACTGCGAATGGACCATCGCCGCACTGCGCGTGGGTAAGCATGTGCTGTGCGAAAAACCGTTCGCCTCGAACGAGAACGAAGCGCGCGCGATGACCGCTGTCGCGCAAGCGCGCGGCATGATCGTCGCCGAAGCATTCCATTACTGTTATCACCCGTTGGCGGATCGCGTGACGGAGTTGCTGAAGAGCGGAGTGATCGGCCGGCCGCGCGATTTCGAGGCGTCCTTTTCGGTTCCAATCCCACCCCCAAACATACGCTACGAACTGGCGCTGTCCGGCGGCGCGACCATGGACCTGGGTTGCTACGTGTTGCACATGATCCGGTATTTCGCGGCTTTGGAACCGCGAGTGGTTGAGGCTAGCGCGACCTTGTTCGGGCCGGGACTGGATATCGCGATGCGCGCGCGTTTCGATTTCGCCAACGGTGCGGTCGGCAGCATGGACTGCTCGATGGAGCCGGATGCGGTTCCCGGCGCCCGTTTACTCGTGCGCGGCGACCAAGGCGAACTTGAGGTGATGAATCCGGTCGCACCGCATATCGGCAATCTTGTGACGGTCCGCACCAGCGCGGGTGAGCGGCGGGAAACGGTCGCGGGTGAGACCAGCTACACCTATCAACTGCGGTCGTTTGCGCAAGCGTTGCGCGGAGCCAAATCAATTCGTATAGATGGCGCTGAGGCGGTCACCAATATGCGTTTGATTGACCAGGTCTATCGCGCGGCCGGGTTGGCCCCACGCGGCACCTGAGAAATTAAGACAAAGGCGGCCGCGCACGGAGAGGTGCTTTATGGCATCCGCACCGCACAACCCACCGTTTCGCGCTGAACATATCGGCAGCTTGTTACGTCCGCCCGAGCTGATGAAGGCGCGCGGCGATTATGGAGTGGGAATTATTCCAATGACCGCGCTGCGCAACGTTCAGAACGAGGCGATTCGGACAATCGTTGCGCTGCAAGAGGAAGTGGGACTGCAATCGATCACTGATGGCGAATTTCGCCGTGACGTGTTCTACACCGATTTCTATTGCCGCGGGCTGGGCGGCGTCACCGTCTACGAAGAGCTTGAACAGATGTTCTTTATTGACGATGCGGGCCGTAAAATTTCGGTTCCGCTCGTCAAGGTCACCGGACGCATGAAATGGCGCAGCCCCATTCATGTGGAAGACTTCAAATTTGTGCGCGCATTGACCTCGCGCACCCCCAAAGTGACGATTCCGACTCCCGCCACGATGCATTTCGCGGCCGGACGCGGCAACGTCAGCCGCGACGCCTACCCGGATCTGGATCAGATGACGGAGGACATCGTTGAGGCCTATCAGAAGGAGTTAAAAGCGCTGGGCGAGGCGGGCTGCGGTTACGTGCAGATCGACGAGGTTCCGCTGGCGCTGTTGTGCAGCGATCAGATGCGGACACAAATGCGCGAGCGCGGCGATAATCCGGACCACCTCATCCACGAGTTTTTTCCGGGTCTGATCAATCGCGCGCTGTAGGGCCATCCGCCGTCAATGCATCTTGGAATGCATTTATGCCGTGGCAATAATCAGAGCGGATGGATCAGCGAAGGCGGTTACGAGCCGATCGCGGAGACACTGTTCAACAAGATCAACGTGGATTCGTACTTCCTTGAATACGATACCCCGCGTGCCGGAGGCTTCGAACCACTTAAGTTTCTGCCGAAGAACAAGACGGCGGTGCTGGGTCTGGTTTCGAGCAAGATTGGCGAGCTCGAATCCAAGGACGCACTCAAACGCCGAATCGACGAGGCCGCTAAATTCGCCGATCCTGACCAACTTTCGATAAGCCCGCAGTGCGGTTTCGCCAGTACCGCACCGGGCAATCGGCTGACGCAGGAACAGGAAATTGCCAAGTTGCGGCGCGTCGTCGAAGTTGCGAATGAAGTGTGGGGTTAGCCGCGCGGCAGGAGGCGCGGGCGAACCTGTAGGACATTGCGGGATCTGTAAGCGATGCGGGCGCGAATGTTTTTTGGCGGGTGCGGTCAGTTGCTTTTGGTGAGGCCGGGTGTGCTCAATCTCTTCATAACTAAACGCCTGATTTCTTCATCAGCATCGTTTTTCAATACGCTATTCTTAATCATGCGCGCCGGCGCTTAGGAGCCTTTCGGCAGCCCCAGGAGGCGTTCGGCGATAATGCCGCGTTGGATTTCCGAGGTCCCTTCTTCAATCGTGTTGCCACGCGAACGCAACATCCCGTACTGCCAGCGCCCACCGTCGCGCACGTGGGGTGAATCCTGATAGAGCGAGGCACGCGGTCCCTGCAGCGCCAAGGCGAATTCATTCATGCGCTGGTTAAGCTCACTCCACAACACCTTCGAAATTGAGCCTTCCGGCCCGGGCGTGCCGCCGCGCCTGAGCCGTGAGAAATTACGGTAGGCCAGATACTTCATCGACTCGACGTCAATATAGAATTGTGCCATTTGATTGCGGATCACGCGCGCGTCCATCGTCGCGGTTCCGTCACGTAGCGTGGCACGCGCCAATTCCGCCAAGTCCTCGAACGTGTTGCGGAAGCGCATCACCGTTGCCAGCGAGAGCGTCGCCCGCTCGTTCATCAGGGTGGTCAGGGCGACACCCCATCCGCCGTTGAGTGGTCCCAGCAGATTCTCGCGCGGCACATGCACATCGTCGAAAAACATCTGATTGAACTCCGCTTCGCCGGTAAGCTGCTTGAGCGGCTGTACGGAGACGCCTGGACTGTGCATGTCGACCAGCAAATATGAAATGCCCTTATGTTTGGGTGCCTGCGCGTCGGTACGCACCAGCAGCATGCACCAATCGGCAAGATGGCCGAGCGAGGTCCATACCTTCTGTCCATTGACGATGAACTCGTCACCCGCAACGACTGCCCGGGTTTCGAGCGCGGCGAGATCGGAGCCCGAGGCAGGTTCTGAAAAACCCTGGCACCAGATTTCCTCGCAGGTGAGTATCTTGCGGATATAGCGGCGTTTTTGCTCTTCGGTGCCGTGTTCGAGGATGGTCGGCGCGCCCATCGAAAGGCCTAATTCATTGAGCGGCGCGGGCGCCCGCACCCGGGCCATTTCCTCATTGAAAATGGCGCTTTCAACGATCGTCTTGCCCTGTCCGGCGTATTCCACCGGCCATGAC
>JBOHWM010000317.1:0-3334 GCA_050736555.1 Binataceae bacterium (SeqCode) | reverse complement strand
GGCACTGACGACGCGCGCATTGTGGATGCTGGTCGTATGCCAGCTCATGTACGGGCTGGCGATCGGTGGCATCTTCATCCACCTGATCGCATACTTGCGCGGTGTCGGTTATGCGGAGCAGGCGGCGACTTTAGCGGTCGGGCTTACCTTGGGCGTGGCGGCGATCGGGAAACCGTCGTTCGGTTTTTTCGGCGACCGTATCGGGGGCAAGAACGCGCTCGGGGTGGCATTTTTGTTAAACGCGATCGGCGTTCTGATACTACTCGGCGCCCGCCGCGAATCCTTATTGATCGTGGGGCTTTTCGTGCTCGGGTTTAGCGGAGCGGTTCCGGTTGCGCTGGTGCCGATGGTGCTGGCGGAAACACTGGGCCTCAAGCGGTTCGGCACAATTTTCGGTTGGTTGGGCCTGATCGTGACCATCGGTCTGTTTTTCGGCCCACTCGTCGTAGGTTACATCTTCGACGTCATGGGCAGCTACACGTTGGGCTTCGAGGTTTGCGTGCTGCTGAACCTGGTCGCGATGGCGGCGAGTTTCGCATGCGTGACCCCGCGCGCGGCAGTTGTGGAGACGGCAGTGCCGAGCGCCGCCGCCCGTGCGCCGCATCACGCGGCCTGACGAGCCCGGGAAGAGTCGCCTCCAATCATGTGCCTGAGAAGATAAGTTCAGGAGTAATATCGTTGAACAATTCCGATTTTGAGTTCTGGTTCGAATTCGGCAGTACTTATTCATATATCGCGGCGGAGCGGATAGAAGGTGAAGCCGAGCTCCGCGGCGTGAACGTCGTATGGCGTCCATTTCTCCTCGGCCCGATCTTTTCCGCCCAGGGTTGGAACGATTCACCGTTCAATCTTTACCCAGTCAAGGGCCGTTACATGTGGCGCGATATGGAGCGGTTGTGCGACAAATTCAACCTTCCGTTCAGGCGGCCGGCCAAATTTCCGCGAAACGGTTTGCTCGCGGCCCGAATCGCCTGTCTTGAAGCTGATCAGCGATGGTGTGCTGAATTCGTCCGCGCCGTGTTCCGCGCCAATTTCGCCGAGGATCGCGACATCGCGGAGACGGAGGTCGTCGGCGAGATCTTGGGTTTGCTGGGAGTGGAAGCCAGCGCGCTTATCGCACGCGCGAACTCTCCCGAGAACAAAGAACGTCTGCGGGGTCAAACCGAGCGCGCATCGCGGCTTGGCATCTTTGGCGCACCGATGTTTCGAGTAGGTGAAGAAATGTTCTGGGGCAATGACCGGCTTGAAGACGCATTCGCGTTCCATCAGCGCAACGTCGAACGTAAATAGTACGTTCAGCACGGTCGCGAAAGAATAATGAGAAGCGTGGCTGGCGCTGATCGCGAAGAGCATCGGCGCCACGTGTACGATTTGATTCCTCGACCTGACGGCTGACCCGATCCTCACGCCAGCATTGCTTGCGCGCCGTCCCACAGTTGACGCACCAACTCAGCGGCGGGTATGGCCTGCGCCAGCGATGCGGACTGCCCCGCCCACACTTGCATGCGCTGGAGGTCGCCTCGCTGCCGCGCGTCCGCGCGCATTACGGCTGTCAGGCCGCGCTGTACCGGATAAGGGGCCGGCGCGAGCGCGGCCGTGGCGGCGCGCACGTAATCGGTCGTGACACTACGTCCGGCGCGGCCACTGAATACGCGACTGACAGTGGTGTCCTCAGGCGCGGTATGGGCGAGTGCGTTCGCCCATACAGGGTGAATTTTCGCCTCAGGGCATCGCAGAAATCCGGTCCCAATTTGCGCCGCGCTGGCACCCAAGGTCAGCGCCGCCGCGACTCCGCGAGCGTCCGCGATACCGCCTGTGGCGACGACTGGCAGATTAACCGCATCCGCAACCGCCGGCAGCAGGGCGAACAGCCCTACCTGTCGCCGTTCAGCGGCGTCCGCGTCGAAGCATCCACGATGGCCGCCGGCTTCCGCACCTTGGGCCACGATCACGTCGGCGCCGGCCGCTTCAGCGGCTTTGGCTTCCGCGACCGTCGAGATGTTGGCGAACCAGGTGATCCCGAGATGCTTACATCTGGCGACGAACTCTGGAGGATAGAGGCCCATTATTGACGAGATGATCAGCGGGTGCACCGCCAGCAGTGCCTCGCACTGCGCATTAAAATCTGGCGGTTTCGCGTCGCCGGCGTTGTCCGGTACGGCTGGTCCCCATTGTGCGAGAAACTGCCGCACACGGGTTTCATGCACGATATCACGGATCGGTGGCGGATCGGGAATCCAGAGATTGATTTGAAAGACGCCGTTGCTCTTGGCGCGCACTTCCGCAGTCCAACTCTGCAACTCGGCGGGCGGCATCAGGAGTGCTCCGCACGCCCCTAAGCCGCCCGCATTAGCCACCGCGATTGAAAGCGAGGGTGCGCAAGCCCCGGCCATGGGTGCCAGGAGGATCGGTACATGCAAGCCAAAACGGCGGCAAAATTCCTCGACGCGGGTAAATGAAGGCTTCATCACGAGTTCTCCAACGCACAAAGCGAGGATATGGGCACCCGCAGCTTATCTTATCTCCGCAACGGATACACGATTTTTCACAAATATAGCCGCCCTGCCGATCACGAGGCTCCTCACATGCCTGGAACATTCCACGGCTCTACCGAATTGCCGGGGTGCTCTATAGATGGTGGAGTAGCGTTGCTCACTCTTATCTGATTTGAGATGGCATGCTCATAACGTCACGAAGCCAGTTACTATAGTCAGAGCCTATACACCCACTAGCAGGCGTAACCAACGGGCTACATAATGCTTGTAGTCCATCGTTTACTCACGAATAAGTCTCCAAGCCGATTGATAGTCGGCTGTCACCTCTTTGCTTACCATCATAATTTGCGGAGTGGCAGCGCTCACGGATGCACAATCATTGCGCAAAGCGGCACACGCACGTCGTGGCCGCGACGCCGCGCCAAACGCCACGAGTGAGTACCTAAGGCGGGAGTTCGCATGTATCGTTTCGGGAAGGTTCGCTGCGCGAAGCGGAGCAAGATCCAGAGCGTTATTTCATTTCGCTTGAATTATCGCGACGAGTTCGTCGCAACCATTAGTACAGATGGCTGCGGCCTGTGATCACAATTCATTCTTGTATATTATGCCGTCTTTCATAATGAGTTTGAGATTTTTTCGCGGATCGGTTATGACCCCAATGTCACTCAGAGGGTCCCCTTCGACGACCAGAAGATCCGCATAGGCGCCGGCCGCAATGACCCCGAGACTTCCCTGCTGCATCAGCAACTCGGCATTAACGCTGGTCGCGGAGCGGATGATATCGCACGGATGGTCGAGTGGGGCTCTCATTTCGAATTCTCTAAGCTGTGACCGCTGCG
>JBOHWM010000316.1:0-3853 GCA_050736555.1 Binataceae bacterium (SeqCode) | reverse complement strand
GTCTTGCCCTGTCCGGCGTATTCCACCGGCCATGACAAGCCAAGATAACCGGCTTCATAAAGGCGCCGTTGCCAGTCGGTCAGCACCCGCACCGATTCCGAGTCGATCGGCAGCGCAAAGCCGCGGTCAACGATCCCCTGAGGCGCGTTTTGCTCCAGCCATTGGCGCGCTTTCAAGCGAAAAGCCGCTTCTTCATGGGTATCACTCAGATCCATGGTCATTCCCGCAAGGAAACTGTTGTTTAGCGATTTTTGTTTTACCGCAAAGCGAGGCGGCTTTGATAGCTCGACTACTTGCCGTGCGGCCCCACATAGGCGACATTCAAACCATGATGGACGACGGCCCCATTGTCTATCGCGGGGGATGTCATTGCGGGCGTGTTGCTTATGAAGTCGACGGCCCAATCGATGGCCGTGTGATACAGTGCAACTGTTCAATCTGTCGCAAGAAAGCATACCTTCATGGGATCATTTCACGCGAACGCTTCCACCTGCTCACCCCATGGGACGATCTCGCCACCTACACTTTCAACACGCACACGGCCAAACATTATTTCTGTCCCCGCTGCGGCGTGGCGTCATTTTACATTGCCCGCTCCAATCCCGACCAGATCGACGTAAACCTCCGCTGCGTGGACGGCATCGAGCTTCCTTCCCTGAGGGTCGAGCTGTTCGATGGGCGCAACTGGGGAAAGGCCATCGCGGCGTTCCGCGATCGGACCAGATAAGAGGCGTTAGAATACGCTTTCGGGCTTTGGTCAGTTATGCGGGTTAGTCGCGCATAGAGGTGGAATGCGGTGGCAATACTAGGCTTCACGCCGGCTGATTTCCGAGTTTTCGCGGTCGAGGGCTTTAACGAGCGCATGCAGCAGATTTACCAGCATGTCAGGCCCAAGCTCATGCGGCTCGGCGACGAACTCGCACCTGAACTAGCGCGCAAGCTCCACTTGGAGCTTTTCGCCCATGTGGCCAAACATGCGCGCCGCACCGTCAATCCGCCACCCGAAACGTGGGCGGCGTTTGGCCCCTCTCAGCGGGGTTACAAGCGCTACGGTTATCTCGCATTGTGCATCTCCGGCGCGGGACTCCATGCCCGCGCGGTGGTAAAATCGGAGGCCGACAAGCGCGTTGAAATGGGACGAGGTTTGCAAGCACGCGCCGCGCAATTGGTCAAGGATTTCAGCGGTGCGCCGATAGCGCGCTACGATCGGTGGGATTTCAAGAATTTGCCCAAACCAGCAGTGGTGGAAAGGCATTTTTTCGACGGGCTCGCGCAGGAACTTAACAAAAAAACCGGCGGCATCGACGTTGGCTTCGGCTGGCCGGTGAAAGAGTCTTTGAAGCTCGACCGCGAGGAACTGCTCGACGCTTTCCGCGAGCTCGCTCCACTATATCGTATCTTGCGCGCCGTCGCCTGAACGGGGCCAGGCGAAACCGTTCAAATGAAATCGGTCGTGCTGGGAGCCGGTGCATGGGGTACGGCGCTGGCCCTTATTCTCGTTCGTAACGGTAATCCAACCACGCTTTGCGTGCGTCGCTACGCTCATCTGGCGGCGTTGGCCGAAACGCTGGAGAACCAAGCCTATCTTCCAGGCATACCGCTGCCACTCGAACTTGAGTTGACAGACCGTTGGGACGCCGCGCTCGAAGGCGCGCAACTGGTCGTGATGGCGGTGCCGTCACGGTTCGCCCGTGCCGCCGCCGCTCCACTCAGGCAATTTATCCCACCGCATTCAATCATTGTGAGTGTGAGCAAAGGCATCGAGCAGGACACGCTCTTAACCATGAGCCAGATGCTCGCCGAAGTGGTGCCAGGCGCACGCGTAAGCGCACTGGCGGGACCCGGATTCGCCATCGAAATCGCGCGCCGCAAGCCGGCCGCGCTGGTTGCTGCAGCGCGCGATGAGGCAGTTGCCACAGAGCTTCAGCGCCTCTTCGCGACGCGCTCGCTGCGTATCTACCGCAGTAGCGACATCCTCGGAATCGAGATAGCCGGTGCGGTCAAAAATGTAATTGCGATCGCCGCCGGCATCGGTGACGGCCTTGGTCTCGGATTGAGTGCGCGCGCCGCCCTTATTTCGCGCGGACTGGCGGAAATTTCCCGCTTGGCGGTCGCAATGGGTGCTCGCCGCGAGACCGTCGCCGGGCTCGCCGGTCTTGGTGATCTCATCCTCACCTGCACCAGCGAGCTTTCCCGTAATCGCGCTGTCGGACTGCGGATCGGCAGCGGCCGGCCAATACTTTTTGAGCAGGAAGGAGTGCCGGTGGCCGAGGGAATCGCGAACGCCAGTGCGATTAAGCATCTGGGCGAACGCTTGGGAGTGGAGATGCCGATCGTCACGGCCGTTTATCGCGTGCTCTACGAAGATGCGCCCGCAAGCGCGATGGTGGACGAGTTACTCAGCCGCGGACTCAAACCCGAATTCTGAAGCTCGAATTTAGGGTGACTCTGTCAACGAAAATTCACCATGGCTCCGCTTCCAAACGTACTTGCGCCCAACTAAAATCGCCCCTTGATGCCGCGCCGCGTCAGCATGGGGGGAAACCACGTGTGGTTGGACGTTCTCGGCGACGTGCCGAGCCGCAGGCTTCGTTCGGGGCCGACCTTTGGACGCTCGGGTGTAAAGCATCTGGCTCGTACCGCAAAAACTTTTGACCAGGTTGGTGACGTCTGGGACGTCATCGAATCAGTACAACGTTGTTCAATCTTGCGTGGCGGCACTCACTCGGGATTGCGCCGCGAATTTAAGAGATGCGAGGGCTGGGAAGAACTCCCAACACATGGACCGAGGTAGCAATGAGTGATATGGAGCCGGGCGGCCCGACTCTGGCCAAAACAGAGTTAGGCAGCAGACAAGCCGCAGGGAGCGGATTGATTTCTCCACCACCTTGGGCCGCCCGTGTTGTCTTCGTTTACGCACTAATCATGCCGAAGATGTAAAAAGCTATATCTCCGATAAATTGCTATAATCCGCATTGGCCGCACGCTTGAGGCAATCGGAAAAAAGGCGAATCTGTTCGTTTGCACAGTGTAATTTAGACGCAAACGACGTTGTTGCGAGTTTTGAATTTATTATAAAAGTCGCAATCGCGGGCATTTCATCGAAAGTGAATTAGCGCTGGGCGAGTGGTCTCCGGCGGGACAGCCGAGCAAGTGTTAAATGAACCTCAGGGACGGGTGCCCGGTTGCCGCTGTTTATCTCCGAGAATATGATTCGTTTACCAATTTGAGAAAGGTCGGAACAAAAATGCGTAATTGCCGAATGATCGGCGGTTCGCACCCAGTGAAAATATGGCGAGTATAGGTACTTGTAAGGTCAGTGAATGCAATCATGAAATGATTGCGAAGGGTTATTGCCGCAAACATTACCGTCTATGGCGTCGGGGCGAGATGCCGAAGCCGCGCTATAAGATCTGCACTGCGGAGAAATGTCACAAGCCTCGCGTTCACGGCAGCCTTTGCCAGGAGCACTGGACGGCCGCGCACGGCAAGACGTCTGAAGCCGCTCCCAGCCCTACCAATCCCAGCGCCGGAGTAAGCGCGTAGGAGCTGCGACGTTTGCCTCAAGCGCGCCGCCAACGAGGTTGATGCGCGATCGTCCCAAAATATCCCGACTTGCGAGGCAACCAGCGGCGGGCACCGCGCACGAATTCCGAACGCCTTAGTTATGACGCTCTGATTTTTGAAGGAGCATCCATGGGCAAGTTAATCGTGTCAGGCGCTGCAGGCCGAATGGGCCGTCTACTAGTTTCGCTCATCGCGCAAGACCCCGCTCATGAGTTGAGAGGCGCGCTGGAAGCTGAAGGTGGGCCTCATGTCGGAGAGGATGCCGGTGAGGTCGCTGGCATTGGAC
>JBOHWM010000315.1:0-2998 GCA_050736555.1 Binataceae bacterium (SeqCode) | reverse complement strand
ATCATCAGAGCAATGGCCGCAACGATATAAGCGGCCGGGACGTAAGGATAGCCCCATGCGTGGTATGGCCGTTCAACCTCGGGTTGGCGCCGGCGCAGCAAAAACACCGCCGCCACAGTCAAAACATAGAAGAGCAATTGCGCGAAAATCACGAAATCGAGCAACTCGGAATAGGTGCCCGACAAGGTCAGCACAGCCGCCCATACTCCTTGCATTATCAATGCGGCCGCCGGGACCGAGGCGTCATTGAGCTTGCCCGCCGAAGCAAAAAAAACACCGTCGTGCGCCATCGCGTAGATCACCCGCGCGCCGGTGAGAATCAGCCCGTTGGCGCATCCAAAGGTCGAGACCATCACGAGTACCGCGGTGAGCGCCGCACCCGCCGGTCCCCATACCATGTGCATCGCCGCGGCGGCGACGCGATCGTTGGCAGCCGCCGCGATGCCCTGTGCGAAAACCGGACCGGCGCTAACCGCCGCGGCGCCAGCCGTCGCGGGCAATTCGAATAGATAAGCGACGTTCGTCAGCACATACAGCAGGATGACGATGCCGGTGCCGAAGGCCAGCGCGCGCGGCAAATCGCGTTTGGGCTGGCGTACCTCGGAGGCGGCAAAGGTGACGCTGGCCCATGCGTCGGCCGAAAATAATCCGCCGACCATTGCGGCGCCGAAGGCGGCGGCTAGGCCGAGACTCAACGGCCGTGCGCCGAAGAATGCGCTGGCCTGGAAGTTCGCGCGCAGAGCGTCGAGGTTCGGTGCAATCAGGCATGCCACCACGATGATCAAAATCAAGGCCAGAACCTTTGCCGTGGTGAAGCCATTTTGCACCAGCCGCCCGAGATTAAGGCCGCGCAGGTTGATCGCCGTGAGCAGCGCGATTACAGCAATCGCGCCCAGGCGTTCGCCCGAAAGGCCAACGCCGTAGTACCCCAACCATACCCGCGTCCCCAAGACCGGCCACAACACGCCGGCAAAGCGCGCGAACGCCACCGCGACCGCGGCGATCGTGCCGGTCTGAATCACCAGCAGCAGCGTCCATCCATAGGAGAAGGCCCACAACGGGCCGTACGCCTCGCGCATGAAGACGTATTGGCCGCCCGCCTTCGGCATCATCGCCGCCAATTCGCCATAGGCTAGCGCGCCCGCAATCGTCATGAGCCCGCTAACCAGCCACACCGCCAGCAATCCGGCGGGCGAACCGACCTCGCGCACGATATCGGCGGAGACGATAAAAATGCCCGAGCCGATCATCGAGCCGGCCACAATGGTCACGGAGTCGAACAGCGAAAGACTCGGTCGCAGCCCTGTCGATTCCATCCGCTCCCTCGGCGACAACGTGTGAATGCGCGGCGATTCTAGCAATTGTCACGGCGATGAAGCAGCGGGATGCCAAAGCTGGGCGAAACCTCACAGCCACGATAAGGCGCGAAATTATGCCTGCTGTTATAATTCAAGAGTGGCGGATAACGATGGCTAAACGCGGCGCGAATTCAAATAAAGCTGGCCGTCTCGGTGCCAGAGGACAAATCCAGCAATTGCATGCGAGTATCGAGCAACTGAAGAGCCGTATTCGCTTGCAGGCGCGCCAGCGCGCGCTCGAGTTGCGAAGACTGGCGGAAGCCCGGCGCGCGCGCACGCGGGTGCGAAAAGAAATGGACGCGTTGCGTCAGCAAGGACGACGCCTGGCTGGTCAACTGCGCCAGGCTTTGAGCAACCCCAAACGCAAGGAGCGACTGGAGCGGCGCGCCGGCGCAAAGGTGGCGGAATTGCGCGAACAACTGCGGCGCAAGACGGAGCAATTGCGCGAGAAGCAATAGGGAGCCTCCGCACAAGTATGTTCTGTCATTCTGAGCGCAGCGAAGAATCTCGGGTTCTCTCCCTTACCGAAGTTTTTCGGGGATTCTTCACTTATTGAGCCCGCGGGCCGGCGGTCAAAGAATGGCAAATGAGCTTGTGAGGAGCTTCCCTGATGGATCTTCCCTAACCCGGGGTTGATGTGCGGTGCGGCTCCTGATCAATTCGATATGTAACTTATCGCCGATATACCATCACTCGAAGTAACATACATGTTCCGCCTGCTCCACCGGGTTTTCGGGCGGGACGGTTTCGCACACAATAATAAGCATGAGCATTTTCACACACTCGGTCAGACGAGAGTGGGGACTCCTGCTTGGTTTCGCGATCGTAGGCCTGCTCGGTACTGGTCGGCTTTATTCTTCATTACATACTGCTGTTCCTCTATCATCGGGTGGCCCGCAACCAGCGTAAGGAGAGCGTGCTCTACACATCGCTCGAACGCCAGTGCCGCGGACCCATGAAGGTGTTGCTGCTCGCGGCATGCGTGATCCTCACGACCTTTTCGTGGGGGCGGGCGCTGGGCGAAAGCCTGCTGGCGTCGGCAGGCATCGTCAGCATCGCGGCGCGCCCCACGCTGGAAAACCTGCTGGCGGGGATTCAACTTGCGATTACTCAACCGATCAGCATTGAAGACGCAGTGATCGTCGAGAACGATTGGGGCTGGATCGAGGAAATTACGGTCACTTACATAGTGGTCCGCACCTGGGACTTACGGCGCCTGGTGTCACCGCTCAGCTATTTCATCGAGAAGCCGTTTCAGAATTGGACGTGCACTTCGCCCGATCTGCCCGTGCCGGGCGGGTATTTCGCGCCGCCAGTGTCATCAGCACTGTGCGGCGCAATCATTAAGTGTCTTTCTGATTGCCATTAACGAAGCCAAACTGGGGTGATAGTTCGTCCCCAACCCGAGGATCGCTTCCCCGCTGTTCAAGCTCCAGCAATCCGAATGTATTCGGCGCTGGTCGCGTGAAGACATGGTTTTTTCTCACATAGTCTGAGAGACTGCCAGCAAGAGCGGCCTTTGTGTTGTGATTGACGGCTTTGCCCAGAGCAACGAGTAAATCATTGATATGCACTGGGCCGCCAGCTTTAAGGATCAATTCGCGAGCCTTCGCCACTGCGCTGTCGGCCCTTAAGATTGC